>JAUVBI010000012.1 GCA_030591305.1 Pseudomonadota bacterium | reverse complement strand
TAAAGATGAGCAGCTTGTTCAACGGGCACTGGCATATACAGTATGGAGTGCCACAGCCTATCAAAAGGGTTTGTACCGACTGCCAGACCCCGTATCATGCCGCCAATGCGGATAGAAAAATGCTGGAGCCAGGAGGCCTTGGAGGAGGTGCTTACCGTAGCCACGGCAATTGGTGATATTGCCGTGTGCAACATATTTTTTATAGACGAACTATAGACTTTTTAATCTAGCGAGCAGCATTTTTAGGCCTTGAACGAGTTGTTGTCTTGCGCTTGGCCTTGGGCCTGGCTTTCGCCTTTGGTTTGGCTTTTAGTGGTGCTCTACGTCGAGAATTTGTCGTATGTATGCCTGCAACTTCTTCCAGTTCTACCAGTGCCTCCTCCAGATGGTCGATGAGTCGCTGTATTTGGGGCAGGGAACGGCGGCAGGCGATAATGCCGAAGTCCAGGCTATTGTTGTAGCTGACCAGGGTAATGTTCATGGCAAAGCCATCGAATACAATGGAGGCAGGGTAGATGCCATCGAGGCTTGCACCATTCCAGTAGAGTTGCTTGCGCGGCCCGGGAACATTTGAAATCACGGTACTGAACGCCGGGAACTTGCCCGCAAGGCCCAGGGCAGAGCTCAAGAGAATAGGGATTTGGGCGATTTGCATGTAGATCATCGCCTCGCGCGCCGACAGCCCACGCAGCATATCCTTCCCCGCTGTCATGGACGCCTGTATGGTCCTCAGTCTTTTTTCCGGATTTTTAATGTTGGTGGCCAGATCGGCAGTAATAAACCCAACAGCGTTGGCAGAATCGAGGTCGCCTTCCTGTCGGAGGGACACGGGTACCATCGCCTTCAAAGACTGTCGGGGAAGGTCATTCTGGGAGATCAGGTACCTGCGCAGGGCACCGGCACACATCGCCAGAACAACGTCGTTAATAGTGCCGTCTGTCGCTGTGCAGACTGCCTTTATTCGACTGAAGTCCCAGGACTGGGCAACGAACCGTCGAGCTCCACTGACAGTAGTGTTTATTGAGGTCTTGGGCATGTGGCGCCAGGGAACAGCGAGGTCGCCCCCGCGGCCCAACCATGCGCCCCCTACACTCTTGAAGGCACCGAAAAGATTGGCAGTGGAGTTAAATTGCTCTTTAAACACATTGGCTACCGTGCGCAGTTCACGGTCCTTGGGAATCACTCGCCTTGGCTTGCTGCTAAATTTCTCAGCTTTATAGCGCTCGTAGGCAGAGAGAGACAACGGGGAATCGACGACGCGGGCCGATTTAGACGTTGAACACATCGCCTGGGTGAGGTGCATGGCACCCACGCCATCGATGGCGGCGTGATGTAATTTCATATACAGGGCAAATTGCCTGTCCTGCAGACCCTCAATTAAATGTACTTCCCACAATGGCCGGTTGCGATCCAGCAGGGTGCTGTGCAGGCGCGATACCAGGGCGAACAGTTCGCGAAAACGCCCCGGTTTTGGCAGGGCGGAGTGACGAACGTGGTAATCGATGTCCAGATGGTTGTCTTCCTCCCAATAATATCCGCCCAGTGAACCTGCACGGCCCGTGGTGACGTATTCTCCGAAAGGGCGGCGATATTCTTCTGCGTTTTTTAATACCTCGACGAGGTCCAGCAAGTATTTTTGCTCATTCACGCCCTTGGGTAAGGTGAAAAGATTTATACCTCCCACATGAGTTGGGGTCTCGCGTTTCTCCATCATGAGAAAACCTGCATCGGCCACGTCAATACGTCTCATATAACTTTTCTCCGAGATTCATCTGTTTTGTTAAAGATATACCTAAAAACTTGCAATGGCTATGTGTCGCCATATTTTTTTCAGCCTATAATGGCTGGCGCTGCCAGAAAAGCATTGTGGCGATTATAATCATGGGCAACAGGCAAAACAGCAGCAAGACCTGCCAACTGACTATTGAAATTGCCCAGCCGGCGGAGAGGGCTGCAATCGCCTGCGTAGAAAAAATAACCGAGTCGTTTACAGCCTGGACCCGGTAATGTTCGCCGGGTTTGTGGCTTGTCGGCAGAAGCGCTGTGCCGGATACAAACAAAAAATTCCAGCCAATACCCAGCATAACCATTTGCCCCCAGTAGCCCATCACAGATGCATCTGCCAGGCCTATAACGATGGTTGTGCTAAAGCATGCCAGGCCAGCAATCATTAAACCTCTTATTTTTAAAGCCTTGAACAGCCATATCGTTATCAGGGAGGGCAGAAACATGGCGGCGATGTGCGACTGTATTACCCACTTGGTATCCTCAATGCTGTAGCCATGATGTAAATGCATACTGATAGGCGTTGCGGTCATAACCAGGGACATCACCATATAGGCTGCCGCGCCGCTGGCTATGGCCAGTAACAGTGTCGGGTTGGAAAATATCTGTTTCAGGGGGCGCGGCTTGCTGTCTTCCAGAGTTTCTCGTTGTGGTACGGCCCGGTAGAAAAATGCCAGCAATACAGCGCCCGCCAGTAGACATGCCGCCGCCAGCCAGAATGACCCCCGGTATTCTACTTCTGTGATATGGCGGCCCATAATCGCCAGTTCGGGGCCTAGAAATGCAGCAATGATACCCGCACACATGATGATCGATACTGCGGTGGTACCTTGTTCCAGGGGTACACTCTCCATAGCTGCAAAGCGTATTTGCTGCAGTGCAGCATTGGTAAAACCCAGCATAAAGGTACTGCTACAAAACAGATTAAAACTCTGGAGTTTTAATGCTTGACCGGCCAGTAAGCATGCGCCCATCCCCAGGGCCATGAACAGTAAAAAGGCGGGTTTGCGAGACAGTAGCGACATACATTTTGCCACGGGCAGTACACCGCAGGCCGTACCGACAACCATCAGCGCTATGGGCGCGCTGGCCCATTTTTCAGAGGGCGCCAGCTGTGCACCGAGAATACTTCCCATGAGAGCGATCAGTGGGAATGCCGCCAGGGACACGGCACTGATGAGTGCCAACACCCATACGTTGCGATATCCCGGGTACCTTAAATTGCTTGCCTCTGTTTGATTCATGGCTACAGGTTAACGCAAATAACCTATGACGGGTGAGCCGGATAGGCCTGGGCTCGTGACTCTCCAAAAATAACTAATACTGAATGAGCTAATTATGCGACGTAGAAAGCATAGTTCTCTCTTCCCCCAACCTCCAGCCCTTAGTATCATCTATCGCGATTGTTATGCTGAAGAGGATGTGATGGAACTGATTGTTTTCGATCTTGACGGAACCTTGCTCAACCGGGGTTCGCACATCTCCGACTACACGCGGGAGACTCTGGCGCTACTGGCGCAGCACAATATTGCCTATACGGTGGCCACGGGGCGTGCCCTGCATGGCTCGCGGGATATCCTGGCCGGACATAATTTCAAGCTGCCGCAAATTTTTAAAAATGGAGCGATGATCTGGCTTCCCGATGAGGAGACCTATAGCCGGAAATATTTACTGACCCCGGCCGAAATCGAAAAGGTGTTGAACGCATTTATGGCATTGGGGGTCGCCCCCTTTATATACACTCTGGAAAAAGATAACAGCCACGTGGTTTATCATCCGCCGCTGGTCAGTGAGACGGAAAAAGGATGGCTTCACGAGCTCAGCACGGTGCGTGGCTTAAAGGCCTCACCTCTGGCAGCCTTGCCGGGCGATGCAGAAATTACCAATATCAGTGCACTGGGGCCCAGGGAGGCTATTGAGGCCGTCAGGGACCTGGTTGGTTCAGAGGAGAATCACCTGGTTGCCTATATGGGCGCCGGCATTATCAGAGGTGATATCTGTTGGCTGGATATTCATCATACTGACGGCAGCAAGGGCGGGGCAGTGGCACAGTTGAAAGCAGATTTAGGTGTCAAACGGGTTGTCTGTTTTGGTGACAGCGATAACGATCTGAGTATGTTTGAGGCTGCGGATGAAGCCTATGCGCCGGATAATGCCAATGAAGAGGTCAAGCGGGCGGCCACCGCTGTGATTGGCCATCACAACGAGGATGGTATAGCGCGTTTTTTGCGCGAGCGCTTTGAGCTCTAGCAGGCGTTCCGGCTCAATTAGATTTGACCTTTCAAGGCCCGCCCACTGTGGGGCTTTAACAGGCGCCTGTCCACAGTTTGATCTATACTCTGGAGAGGTGGTTAAAATATGACATATCCTAAAATATTACGAACTCTATTGTTGTTAATCGCGTTACTGGCCAGCCCTGTCTTTGCTCAGGGAAAGGCATGGCTGATCGATATTAAAGGAGCCATCGGCCCGGCCACAGCAGATCATATGGTCAGGGGTCTGGAGCAGGCCGAAGCGTCTGGCGCGCAGCTGGTTATCCTGCGTATCGATACGCCGGGCGGTCTGGACAGCGCCATGCGAGACATGATTAAGGCTATTCTGGCCGCCAGCATGCCGATAGTGGGCTATGTCGCGCCCGGTGGTGCCAGGGCAGCCAGCGCCGGAACCTATTTGTTATACGCTACCCACGTTGCCGTCATGGCGCCAGGTACAAATCTGGGCGCTGCCACACCGGTGCAGATTGGTGCGCCCAGTCTGCCGACATTGCCGTCTGGCGATGGGGCCGAAGGAGAGCCCGCACATCAGCCTGCCACCGCCATGGAGCGCAAGATTATCAACGATGCGGTGGCGTACATCCACAGCCTGGCCCAGCTGAGGGGGCGCAACGCCGAGTGGGCAGAACAAGCCGTTAGATTGGGAGCCAGTCTATCCGCGGAGGATGCGCTTACTTCTGATGTCATCGACTTGCTGGCAGATTCAGTGGACGCGGTGTTGATGCAGCTACACGATAGGATTATTACGCTGGACGGGCAGTCCTATACGCTAAAAACAAACGGTCTCGACCTGCACATTCACCCGGTGGATTGGCGCAGCGAGTTTCTGGCGGTCATCACCAACCCCAATGTTGCCTATATGTTAATGCTGTTAGGCATCTACGGCCTGATTATAGAGTTCTCCAATCCGGGGCTCGGTGTACCGGGCGTGGTAGGTGCGGTGAGCCTGTTGCTGGCACTGTATGCCTTCCAGGTCTTGCCAGTCAGTTACGCCGGACTAGGGCTCATGTTACTGGGGATAGCCCTGATGACGGCGGAGGCCTTTGCCCCGAGCTTTGGCATACTGGGACTGGGTGGCATTATTGCTTTTGTGGTTGGCTCAATTATGCTGATGGATACCAACTTACCCGGCTATCGTATTGCCATGCCTATGATTGTGGCCTTTGCCCTGTTCAGTGCCGGGCTGCTTGTTTTTGCACTGGGTATGATTATCAAGGGGCGACGACAGAAACTGGTCAGTGGCCTTGGGCATTTGCTGGGCACCTCCGTTGCGGTGGAGTCTGTGTATGATGGCAGTGCCCTGGTGCGGGCCGATGGGGAACTGTGGCATGTTGAAAGTGAACAGCCTCTGGAAAAGGACGATACTGTAATGGTTACAGCTGTTGATGGGTTGACACTTAAAGTTAAAAAAATAGCGGGAGAGAAGTCATGATGTTTAATATGGAATACTTTGGCATGGTGTTGTTGCTTATGGCGGCTGGACTGCTGTTTTCAATGTTTCGTGTCCTGCGCGAGTACGAGCGAGGTGTCATCTTCATGTTGGGGCGTTTTTATAAGGTGAAGGGCCCCGGACTGATCATCATCATCCCCGTATTGCAGCAAATGGTGCGAGTTGATCTGCGAACCATTGTGATGGATGTTCCCACTCAGGACGTGATCTCCCGGGATAATGTGTCAGTGCAGGTAAATGCGGTAATATATTTTCGTGTTGTAGACCCTGAGAGAGCCATAATACAGGTGGAAAATTATCTGGAGGCCACCAGCCAACTGTCACAGACAACCTTGCGTTCTGTTCTGGGGCAGCATGAGCTGGATGATATGCTGGCAGAGCGTGAACAACTTAACGCAGATGTGCAGAGTATTCTGGACAAGCAGACTGTCGCCTGGGGCATTAAGGTTGCCAATGTTGAAATCAAGCATGTCGATTTGAATGAGTCTATGGTGCGGGCTCTGGCCAAACAGGCAGAGGCTGAACGCGAGCGGCGTGCCAAAGTGATTCACGCGATGGGTGAGGCAGAAGCGGCAGAGAAACTGGCAGAGGCTGCCAAGGTGTTGTCGAGTCAGGATCAGGCCATACAGTTGCGGTATATGCAAACATTGGTGGAGATTGCCGGTGACAAGAGCTCGACGATTGTTTTTCCCCTGCCCATGGACTTGATGGATAAACTAAAAAGCTGATTCTATAACGTGAGCCGAACTGGAGAGAAGTAATGTTTCGAACTATCCTCGCCGTCGCGAGTATTGTATTTTTGTCCACTACGGCCCTGGCTGAGTCGCCCAGCTTGAATAAGCTGTTGCCAGTTTTGTCTATCGCAGACCGGGGCGAACTGTTGTTGCAGGACAATAATTACAGCTATCGCTCCTGGTCTTCCCAGGCAAACCTTGGGGAGGTTCACGTGTTGCAATACTTCGCTGGTACCTCGTCCGGCAGTAAAATATTTGAGCCGTTTACCGACAGCTTGCAAAAAGAGTTTCCGCAGCGGGGCTACCATGTGACAACGGTCATTAATTTGGATGCGGCCATGTGGGGCACCGGTGGCTTCGTGACGGGTGAGGTGAAATCCAGCAAGAAAAAATATCCCGATTCAACCATGGTACTGGACGAGGAGGGCGTCGGGGCGGCGAACTGGGAACTTGGCAAAAAAGGCGCTGTATTGGTGGTGATGGATAGAGCTGGCAGTATTATCTACCTGTCATTCACAGCGATGTCGGAGGAGGATATCGCTGCAACCATTAATTTGCTGCGGTATAACATCAATAGCTAATCTGTTCCGGCGACAAAACCAGTCGTCTTTTCAACCGTGTTGAAGCTATAGACTTATGAAGTAGGCAGTTTTAAATGATGTTAGTCCCCAAACCAACTCGTCATTTTAACAGCTGTCTTATCCCGCACGTTGTCATTGATATAAGTGGCCACCGCCGCAAGTGCCAGGGCGAGTACACCCAAGTCGTCGGCGTAGCCTACCACGGGGGTTAAATCGACAATGGCATCCAGCGGGGCAATAAAATAACCCAGAGAGCCGACGATGGTGGCTTTGGCCCAGGCGGGTGCGTCTTCCTCATGCCCGGCGTAGTAGAGCAGCAGGGCTTTCTCTACCACGTCTTTCCCAGCTGATTTCGCATAGCCCGAAAGCTTTTCCCAGAAGCTGTCTTCTGAATAAACGTCGGAATAATTGGGTTTATCTTCCATGGTTTTCCCTGATACTTTCTCTATTGTGCGGGCTTAATGATACGCTCCGGTCTCAAATGGTTAAAGGGGGATATTGTCAGATGACGATGGCCTTTTAATCAGGCAAATAACCAATCTTTGAGTTTGTCGAGATTCTCGACAATAATCTGCTGTGCGATGGGGTCGTCCAGTCGCTCTTTTGGATCTATATGTAGCTGTTTTAATGCGTAGGGTACGAGTTTGCCCCGGGTAGGTACTTCCAGTACCCCTTGTTCCATTCCGTAGTCACGTTCTACAACTTGTTGCTGCTCCGGCGTGAGGCGGGGGTCCGGGATGATACGAATAGTCACCAGGGTATTCCATTGCCTGTCCCCCTCAATGCCGTGCTCAGAATCTCCCATAATATCGGGGATATCGCGAAAGCGGCTTAATACGAAATCACGGTACTCCTGGTTCTTTTCACACCAGGCGCGTACGTGCCAGCGCAAGCCTGTATGTACCAGGGTGTGAGGAACAATAATACGGCCTTCATGGTCGGGATTTCCTATGGACACATAGTCCACATCCAGGCGCTTCTGCTGCCGTGCGGCCTGCATGATAGGGCGCAATACCTCCGGCTTCATATCTCTCACCGGTACCGAAAGTACTTCCACGTTGGCAACATCCAGAGATAAGGAGTCAAAAACATTGGACAATTCATTGTTTCTTGCCATCAGGTGCAGATATTCATCCGCCAGACCCTCGGTCACTTTCGGGGTAAAAATGGGCGTGGGTTTATAGCCTTTCAAATACTTATCGTATTCGAGGTTACCCGGGCCGATTTCGCGAATGTAGTTGTTGATGTCCTTGCTGGCTTGCTGCCGTCCTATACCAAATGTATTGCACAGATGCCGTGTGGTGAGTCGGCCCTCCCACAGGGCAATCGTCTCGATAAAGCGGTAGCGCAGCAGTAGATCCCAGCGGATTGGCCATTTTTTTGATGTATTTTGCGGCAAGCCATTCTCCAGTCTGTGCGTTAATCTTGATGTGTAGATGTTATATACATGTCGTTGCCAGTGCGAGTGTGTTCCAATAAAAAACTGGGATATTCTGGGGCGGCTATGTTTATTGTTATTACTATTGTACTTATTTATGTTGCGAGCATTGTCTTTGTCCGGCTGCGCAATAAGGAATCTTTTGGCCTCAAGCGGCAGCTGAGTGACTTTTCCACTTTTATGGTGCCTTTTAATATTCCCGCCTACTTATTGTCCAAAATACCCACCACGGCATTTCTGGATAAAAGTCATTTTGCCGGCCTTGATGTACTGGAAGATAATTGGGAGGATATTCGCAACGAGGCTCTGGCTCTGTATGAGAAGGGCCACATCGCAATCAAGGATGACCTGCCTGCTAGTAGTTTCTACAAGAATGATCGCTGGACCAGTTTCTACCTGAAGGTGTACGACAGTGACATTCCCTCGGCCAGAGAACTGGCCCCCAAAACCCTGGCATTGATAGATCAGGTGCCAGGCATGAACCTGGCGCTGTTTGCCTGCCTGAACCCAGGTAAGAAATTAAACAATCACCATGACCCCTTTGCCTATACGGTGCGCTACTCGCTGGGCTTGAGTACACCAAATTCAAATGAATCTGGCCTCGTGGTCAACGGTGAAGATTATAAGTGGGCGGACGGTGAGAGCGTACTGTTCGACGAAACTTACCTCCACCGTGCTTATAACAACAGCGACAAACCGCGCATTATCCTGATGACGGATATCGACAGGCCACTTAAAATAAAATGGGTAGAAAAAGCCTATGCGGTATTCGGACGTTTTTTTAACGGTCTATTTTCTATCGATAATATCGACAGTTCGAAAACGGGTATGGGAAACAAATTGGGTAAGTACCTGAATAGCTATAAAGCTGCCTTAAAACGCTTCAAACACTGGAATAAGCCACTGTATGTCGCCACCAAACTATTAGTGATCTTCGCCGTGTTAGCCTGGGCAGCGTCGTTACTTCTTTAGGGTCAATGGTTCCTTATAACTGATACGGTAAATTGTATTCGCTTTGTCATCCGACACAAGCAGCGCACCATCGGGCATTTGCAGTATATCGTTGGGGCGTCCCCAGGCTTCCTCCCCCTGTAACCAGCCACTGGCAAATACCTCGGTCCCCACGGCATCTCCATTCTCGTTAAAGCGAACCAGGAGAATATTGTAGCCTGTTTTTTTAGTGCGGTTCCAGGAACCGTGTTGTGCGATGAACAGCTGCTTGTGATAATTTTGCGGAAACTGTTCGCCGTTATAAAAGGTCAGGCCCAGGGCCGCGACGTGCGCACCCAGTTTCTGTGCGGGGGCGGTGTAGTCGTTGCAGGACTTACCCTCACCATACTCCGGGTCCAGACTGTCGCCCTGATGGCACCAGGGGTAGCCGAAGTGCATGCCGACCCTGGGAGCATGGTTAAGTTCATCGGCGGGAAAATTGTCACCCAACATGTCTCGCCCGTTGTCCGTAAGCCACAGTTCGCCGGTATCCGGGTGAAAAGCCAGGCCGACAGTATTGCGTAGGCCCCAGGCAAAAACCTCCTCACTATTATCTTTCAGGGAGATTCGCCGCAGTTCGCCAAAACCGGCCTCATCGCAGATATTGCACGGCGCACCTACCGGTACATAGAGATTGTCGCCCGGTCCGAAACGGAGATATTTCCAGCCGTGATGGGTTTTGTTTGGAAAGCCATCGTGAAAAATATGTGGCTCGGGAGGCTGCTCAAGTTGTATTTCTATATCATCGTAGCGCAATACCCGTTCCAGGGTTGCCACGTACAGTGAGCCGTCCCTGAATTCGATACCTGAGGGCAGTTTCAAGTCTTCGTCGATGAGGTAAACGCGGTCGGCCTTATTGTCGCTGTCGCTGTCGACAACAGCGTGGACTTTGCCCGCTCGGGTGGATCCCGCAAAAACGGTTCCTTTTTCACCCAGCGCCAGTTGGCGGGCGTTTTCAACATTCTCTGCGTAGATGGAGATTTCAAAGCCTGGAGGGAGCTTTATCAGGGTCAACTGCTCAGTCAGCTTTGGGGCAGAGAGGGCCAAGGTCGGAGTGAGCAAGGCTAAGAAGCTGAGTGCCAGAACAATGCGCATAACGTATCCTAATGTAAGACAGGAGTGCATAATGCCATATATTGTGAATGGAGGAGGTCAGAAAAATACCTGTGATTTTACTGTTGCTATCAGGCGGATATACCCGTGACAGTAGAAAGGCCAGACAACAATTAATCAGCTATAAAAGGAATGTCAAAACTATGAAAATCATGCGCATGCAATTAATTGCAATGCTGGCAATCATGCTCTCAATGCCCACTGAGGCAGGCTCTTTGAAAGTGGGAGAGCTGGCACCGGACTTTTCCCTGCCCGGCTCCGATGGTAACAGCTATAAGCTCTCGGACTACCGCGGTAAACAGGCAGTGGTGATTGCCTGGTTTCCCAGAGCGTATACCAGTGGCTGTACGGTGGAGTGCAAATCATTGGCAGAAAATGGGCAGCTGATTAGAAAATATGAAGTCACTTACTTTATGGCCAGCGTAGATCCCCTGGAAGACAATATTGGCTTTGCCAAGGAGACCCGTGCCGATTTCCCCCTGCTGAGCGACCCCTCAAAGGAGACAGCCAGGGCCTATCATGTGTTGCATCTGCTGGGTTTTGCCAAGCGGCAAACCTTTTATATAGGTAAGGATGGCACGATCTTGAAAATTGATACGAAGGTAAAATCGGCGACCTCGGCACAGGACATGGCGGCCACCCTGGGTGAACTGGGTGTAGCCCTGGCAGCTGGGAAGTAATCGAGTCAACCGCCCATGAGCCGTCATGCCTGCACCATTGAGCCAGCTGAAATTTCCAGCGTTGAAAGGACAGTTATCTTTGATTGTCGGTTTTCCCTGACGGAGCCCGGCGCAGGGGAAGCGCTTTACAGGCGGGGCCATATTCCCGGCGCGCACTATTTGCATCTAGAGCGGGAGTTGTCCTCCCCGGTTCTGCAGCACGGTGGCCGCCATTCGCTGCCCGATGCGGAGCATTTTGCTGCTCTGTTAGCGTTCTATGGTGTCGGGCCAAAAACACAGCTTATCGCCTACGATGATCATCGCTTTGCCTACGCATCGCGCCTGTGGTGGTTGATGAAGTCACTGGGGTTTATGCCTCCCATGTTGTTGAATGGTGGTTTTCAGGGCTGGTTGGAATTGGGTGGTGAGCCCGAAACTACGACTCCCATTGCGCGGGCTTATACGGGCTTAATGCACGACGTCGGCCCTGTTAGCTTCAGTGGATGTTGCGATATAGAGGGTTTGAGAATATTGCAGGACAGAGGGTGTGCACTTATTGATTCCCGGGAAGAACGCCGTTACCAGGGCCTGGAAGAGCCCATCGATCCCGTGGCTGGACACATCCCGGCAGCGCTCAACTATCCCTGGCAAGGTGTTAGCGATAGCGCGGGTAGATTTCTGGGTGTGGATAGCCAGAGGGCTTACTGGGGTGACGTGCTACAGACAGAAAATGTGGTGGTGTACTGCGGCTCCGGTGTCACGGCCTGCGTAAACCTTTTTTCCCTGGCCAGTCTAGGGCGGGATGACGCTGTGCTGTACCCGGGTAGCTGGAGCGACTGGTGTAGTTATTTGTAGCGACGCCAAGCGCATTAGACTATAGAAAATTGCGGTAAATGCCCCCCAATACGTTTTACCCTGTAACCTTCAGGAGAGTACCCATGCAGTCCATTTTTTTATTCGTCTTTGTATGCTGCAGCCTGGCTATACAGGCACACTAATGCTTTCACGGGAAACACTGGGGGAATTACTGCGACTATCTCTGCCTATGATAGTGTCCCAGGGCGCCTATGCGGTCATGGTTTTTACCGACCGCTGGTTTATGTCGCAATTGGATGCCGTGCATATTGCAGCGACTATGGGCGGCGGTGTTGCCTCGTTCTTCTGTATCTCTCTCTTTGTTGGCGTTTTTTCCTACGCGAATGCACTGGTGGCGCAATACTTTGGTGCCCAGGAGTATGAAAAATGTCCGCGGGTGGTTAGCCAGGGTGCCATTATGGTTTTGATGAGCCTGCCTATATTGGCTTTGGCGACGTATTTTGTTGGAGACCTGTTCAGTGCAATGGGCCACGATCCCAGGCAGGTTGAGCTGGAACGCATCTATTTTTATACGCTCATGGGAGGGTGTTTTTTCACCCTGATGAAAATTTGTATCGCCTCTTATTTTGCCGGTATTGGCCGAACCAAGGTGGTGATGATCTCCGATGTATGCGGCATGCTACTGAATATTCCCCTGTCCTATGCACTGATTTTTGGCAAGTTGGGCTTTCCTGTTATGGGAATCGTGGGAGCAGCCCTGGGTACGGTTATCGCCTCTGGCTTTGCCCTGGTTTTATTCCTGTCCTTCTATCTGGCCAGAGAGCACCGCGAAAAATTCAATGTGCTGGGGTCGTTCCGCTACGACCGTGGCATTTTAGGGCGTTACCTGCGCCAGGGGATACCGTCGGGATTTGAGCTGTTTATGAACATGGCCACGTTTAACTTGTTTTTGTTGATGTTCCAGTCTTATGGCGTGACCCAGGGCGCTGCCATGGCCATTGTATTTAACTGGGATATGCTGTCCTTTGTACCCATGATAGGGCTGCATATCGGTGTCATGAGTTTGATTGGTCGCTCCGTGGGCGCCAATGATATGGCGCGGATTAACCAGGTGATTGCCGCGGGTTTTGTCCTGGCAATCGCCTACAGTGGAACCCTTGGTCTGCTATTTATCAGTTACCGCGTGCCTCTGGTTGAAATCTTTGCAACGCCCACTGGGGACTTTAGCGCCATCAGTGATCTGGCCAGCTATATGATGATTGGTCTCTCTACCTATGTTATTGCCGACGCGATACTGCTTATTTCCAGCGGCACTTTGCGCGGGGCAGGGGATACACGGTGGCTGATGATTACGTCTATTTCATTGCATTGGATAATGCTTGTGGCCCAGTACTTTATTATTATGGTGTTTGAGTTGGGCCCCAAGGCTTCCTGGTGGGCGTTTGTGGTCATGATAATTTCGCTTGCCCTGGTTTACCTATACCGCCTTCTGGGTGATATCTGGCGTCATCCAGAGCGCCTGGCAAAGGTGATGGCCGACTAGGCCTCATAGCTGGCGTAAAAGCGCTTTAGTTCCTCGATAAAATCGGCCATTAATCGCTCATTTACATCGCGGTCGCTCAGGTAGGGGCCCATTATCACCATTCTGATAACCAGGAGGTGGTCATCGTCCAGGGTGCCGTCCCAGTCCCCGACCACAGCCGTTATCATCTGCTCGTAACTCTCCAGTGTCAAAGAGGTTCTGGTGATGGCAAAATTGGGGCTTTCGACAAAGCGTTCTATCAGGTGAGCGGTCAGCGCATTGACCATCGATAATAGCTGGCCCTGTTGCGCCAGCACGAAACTGATGATGTTGGTGTCGCTGGCGGGCATATGGCGAATGTCTGAAAAGTGCTCGGCCAATTGTCCCTCAAAATATTTTTTAGTGGCCAGTGACTGATTTAACAGCTCGCCGTGACCTGTGGCGTCCAGTGGCAGAACCCGTGCACTCAACCAGACTGCCCCGGCCCCGGTTGCCGAGCGCGACCCCTCCAGGGTGGTAGACCAGGTGGGGTATTCGCTATCGACTTCTTCCTGTAGATAGGGCGCACTGATATCTGAAACCGAATAACTGCGCGCGTCCCGAGCCAGGAAGGCTCCGCAGGCGTAGGGGACGTAGCCCAGTTTATGCGGGTCCAGAGTGACGGAGTCTACCTGGGATATTGCTGTAAGTGCTTTGACCGTCCTCTCGTCCAATTCACTTTTTCCGTGTTTAAAGGTCGAGCAAAAGTAACCCCCGTAGGCCGCATCTACATGGTGCCAGATGTGTATGCCCTGCTCGTCGCGATAACGGCGCAAAACTTCGTTGATTTCGTGCACGGGATCGACACCGCCCAACTCCGTGGTTCCGGTAACGGAGACATTCATCATGATAGGATGCCCCAGCTGTTTTGCACGCTCGATGTTGGCCTCCAGACTTTTCACGCAGACCCTGCCGTGACGATCCAGGTCTGTTGGCCAAATGGCACGCTCAGAAATGCCAAAGACATTGGCGCTTTTTGGCCACGAGTAGTGCTTGTTACGCGGCACCAAAATCACCGGCTGCGGAAAGTCCATTTTGAGGGTGTCACGATAGTAATTGGCAATATCCCAGGGGCCCTGAATGACATAGCTGCGTTTTTTCAGATCTACCGTGTCGATATTATGCTTGGCCTTGTTGGCATAAAAAGACTCCCAGCCCTGATGAGCCAGCTCGAATATGTTGTCCTGGCTATGGCCTTTTTCCAGTAGGTACGCCGACATCGCAAGCCAGTGATCCATCCGGTAACGGGCCCGCCACAGGGCCTCAAAATTTGCCATGGTGCCACCGGAAGTGAAGTGTCCCCTTACCCCAGGGGTTTCAAACCCAACCATTTCGGCCAGCATATTGATGGCTCGTGTTTCGAAGAATACCCCGGCTTCTGCTGTTTCCCTGGAGGCCAGGTTAGGGTTGCAGAACAATACGGCAATATTGCCAATCAGGGCGGGGATGGACACATCTGATATCATGTGGCCGAGATAGCGATTGCTGAAGGTGGGGACTTCTTTGTTCAGTATTTCGAAGAACTGATCCAGGCCGTCTTTAACTGTCTGGTAGTGCTCGTCGCCCGGGCTCTCTATACTAAGTAAGCCATCCTCGGCAAAGGTATTCTGCCTGTACATCAATGTGCGCTGCAGCAGTTCTTGCCAGATGTCTTGCAGAAATTCTTTATTTTCGCCGTGGGGGCCTATAAACAGTGAGTCAAGCAAGCTGAATACTCCTTCGATGTGTGTTCAAGCTGTAGTAATAGAAGAGAGAATACTATTGCCCGGCTTTTTTGACTACCGTAGCATTCGTTCTGGGCTAAATAACATATTCGGTAATGGTGGGCAGAGAGATGGTTGGCCAGGTAAACAGTAATTTGTATGATGTATTTAGCGCCTGCTTTCCGGCGGATATGAATACTGTGTTGTTGCAGACCGGTGGTGGTGAGACGTACAGCTATGCAAAGCTTGTTGCAATGTCTGCACGGCTGGCTAATTACTTGCTTGCCCTGGGTGCGCGTCGCGGAGATCGTGTGACCGTTCAGGTGGAGAAGTCACCGGAAGTGTTGTGTCTGTATCTGGCTTGTCTGCGGGCGGGGCTTGTCTACCATCCACTGAACACCGCCTACCAGCGTTCCGAATTGGAGTATTTTCTGGGCGATGCGCAGCCACATATCGTGGTATGTTCCAACGTGGACAAACCCCTTTTTGAGGCCCTGGCAGAGTGCGCTGGTGTCGCTCATGTAGTGACTCTCAATGACGACCATTCCGGCAGCCTTCTGGATGGTGCAGCGAACTTTTTTGATAGCTTTACTACGGTTGTTACCCGGGGAGACGACCAGGCCGCCCTGCTGTACTCCTCCGGCACAACAGGGCGCCCCAAGGGTATTATGCTGAGCCACAATAACCTGGCCAGTAACGGTAAAACCCTGGTGCAGCAATGGGGTTTTGGGCCCGGTGATTGCCTTCTTCATACTCTGCCTATCTTTCACGTACACGGACTGTTTGTCGCCATCCACTGTGTGCTGCTGAGTGGTTCTCGCATGTGTTGGTTGCCCGCCTTCAATGCCCGAAAAGTTATGGAGTTCTTACCGCAATGCACTGTGCTGATGGGTGTGCCTACCTATTACACTCGTCTGTTGGCCGAGAACGATTTCAATCGTGATAGCTGTTCCGGTATGCGCTTGTTTATCTCTGGCTCGGCGCCACTATTAACAGATACATTCGACGCATTTTATGCGCGTACCGGGCATACTATTATTGAGCGATACGGCATGAGCGAAACGGGCATGAATACCTCCAACCCACTTTCGGGGGAGCGCCGTGCGGGCACGGTTGGCCCCGCTTTGCCTGGGGTTGAGCTGCGTGTTGTCGATAGGCAGGGCATTGACCCAGGGGTGGACGAGGCCGGTGATCTGTGGGTGCGTGGCCCCAACGTCTTTAAGGGCTACTGGCGGTTGCCGGATAAAACCCATGAAAGTTTTAACGAGGAGGGCTTTTTTGATACCGGTGATAAGGCCAGTATCTCCGCTGATGGTTATGTGTCGATTGTAGGGCGCAGCAAAGACATGATTATTTGCGGCGGCCTCAATGTCTATCCGAAAGAAATTGAAAAAATGCTGGACGAGTTGGAGGGTGTACAGGAGTCGGCAGTTATCGGCGTGCCACATCGGGATTTCGGTGAGGCCGTGGTCGCGGTTATTGTGCCGGGCACGGAGCATAGCTTACATGAAGCAGACCTTATTGCATTCTGCAAGGCACGAATCGCCAATTTTAAAGTGCCAAAGAAGGTGTTCTTTGTCACTGAGCTGCCGCGCAATACCATGGGTAAGGTTCAGAAAAACCTGTTGCGCGAGCGCTACGCCGATTGCTGCCTGGCTTAAAGTGCATCGGGCATCGGATTAAAAGGTTAGCAGTCGACGAAGTATGCTGTCTTCGTCTCGGCGTTGAGCCCGCAGCAGTAATAATTCGTTCAGTTGGTTCTCAATTTCTCCCGCAACCTCCGCTCTCAGGGTCTGCAGTTTTTTCTTGCCCAGTTTTTTACCCTCGTATTCCGAGAGATCAACAGGTTGGCCGAAGCCAATGTAGCAGCGCTGGGGTTTGGGGAGAAGTGTGCCGAACAGCCCGATGGGGATGGGTGGCATCATGTCGCTGCGTGTGTCTTCAGTCAGTATACCTGCACGTTTGAGCAGGGAGCCCAGCATGGAGCCCGGAATATCCTGGCCCTCAATCAAGTGGCCGTAAAACTCGTCGGGCCCCACCATGCCAAAGGGCATAATGGTGTAGCCATGTGTGGCCGCCAGCTTGATAAAACCATAGCGTTCACGCCATTGCAGGGCGTACATTTCGCTGGTAGTTTTCACTGCCTCGTGAGCGCCGCCGGGAAACACCAGCAAATCGGAGCGGTTTTTCATCAGTGCGCTGCACACTTCTGGGTGGCCGATAACAGCGCCGTTTTTAACCAGGTACTTACCGATGCCATCAATCGTGAAAAGAACCTTGTCACCCATGGGGCGAAGAAAGCGGCCCAGGTCTTTTTGCATTACCGGTCCGAGCACCATGCCGTCCAGTGCGAACAGGGAGTGATTTCCGACGAACAGGCAGGGACGGTCAGGTATATTCTCTGCGCCCACGATGGTGGGCTTGAATATGCGTTTAATGATGGCGTGAATAATGTCCAGTTCAAAGCCCTCTGGCGGATCAGCAGCCAGGGCTGTTGCAATATGCTCTTCCAACCCATGTTCGTCAAAAGGTTGGTTGTCTTTATCTGTTATGGCCATGATTGTTGGTTCTGCTTAATTTTGGGCGCATATTATATCGGTTTCGAGAATTATTGTCGCGCGCCTACTGAAACTCATGTATGCGTATAGCTGCGCCTTAATAATAGCCAGCATGATTAGATTTGTAGTGTAGAGTATTTCAAGTGCTTTTATATTACAAAAAACTAATGTAAAGATGTATACTCATTACTCCGATGCAATACAGCTAAGCTGCTAGGCTAAAACTCCAGATTTGAGATGAATACCCAGACGCCCAATATTTTTGATAGCCTTGTCCGCAAAGCCCTGCAGGGCGGCCTGCCGTTGATGGTTTTTTTCCTGGCCATGATATTCGGCGGGATGGCTATACAGTTTACCGCGCGCGAGGAAGAGCCTCAGATTGTTGTGCCAATGGTCGACGTGCTGGTGCAGGCTCCGGGCCTCTCGGCAGAGCAGGTGGAGCGGCAGGTCACCATCCCAATGGAGCGATTGCTGGCGCAAATTCCGGGTGTCGAAAATATCTACTCTGTGTCTAATGCTGGGCAGTCTGCGGTAACCCTGCGTTTTTATGTGGGCGAAGACCGGGAAGAATCCATCCTCAACACCTATACCAAGATTCATTCCAATTGGGATGAGATGCCGTCGGGTGTTGGCAACTGGGTGATCAAGCCGGTAGAAGTCGATGACGTACCTATTCTCCTGTTGGGTCTGTGGAGCGAAAATGCCTCGCTCTACAGTGATTACGAATTGCGCCGCCTGGCCGAAGAGGTCGCGACAGTGTTGCAGGCCGTTGCCAATACAAGCGAAGTTGAAGTGGTTGGGGGGCGACCCAGGGCCGCCCAGATATTGCTCGATACAGGGGCGCTGGCCTCCAGACGAACCAGTGCCATGGATATTGTTGACGCGCTAAAAGTTTCAAATGTCCTGGTATCAGCCGGAGAGATGACCCTGGGCAATAAATCCATCGTACTGGAAAGTGGCGATGTATTGAGAAGCGCTGCAGAGTTAAATACCTTGGTGGTAAACGTGGTCAACGGTGTCCCTGTTTATTTGCAGGATGTCGCAAAAATTATCGACGGCCCCATGGAGCCGCGCTACTACACATGGTTGGATCAGGGCGCAGGCAGCGCCCCCATGGTGACCATCAGCGTCGCCAAACAGCGTGGCAGCAATGCTGTTACGGTATCCAGAGAAGTACAGGCCGAGTTTGCACGGCTCCAAAGTATCTTGCTGCCACCCGAAGTACATGTAGATATTCTAAGAGATTACGGGCAGACCGCCAATGAGAAGGTTGGCAATCTAGCCAGCAGCCTGCTTTTTGCCATATTTACCGTGGTGGTTTTTATCGGTGTGTTTCTGGGTTGGCGCCCTGCGCTGGTTGTGGGACTCGCGGTGCCCATTTGCTATGGTATTACGCTCGCTCTGGATTTTGCATTTGGCTACACCATTAACCGGGTGACACTGTTTGCGCTGATTCTCTCCCTGGGCCTATTGGTCGATGACCCTATTACCGGTGTCGATAATATCGAACGGTTCCTGCGTGATAAGTCGCTGAAGGCCAAGTCTATAAATGACAGAATTGTTGCGGCAATTGCCGAAATCAGGGTTCCTTTGCTGATGTCTACTGTGACGATTATTCTGGCCTTTCTTCCCCTCGCATATATTACCGGCATGATGGGGCCCTATATGGCCCCCATGGCCTTTAATGTCCCGGTGAGCGTAATGACCAGTACCGTTGTTGCCTTTATCGTGACGCCCTGGTTGGCAAGTAAGGTGTTGGTTATCAAGCATGATGCTGTTGACCCCATAGACGATGACAGTGGGAGCGGCAGTGCAAACCCCACGGGGCTTGTGGGCCTGTACCAGAGCTTCCTGGCTTTTATCCTGGACAGTCGTTCTCGCTCTAAACTGGTTCTCTGGCTGGTTCTGGTGCTTTTTATACTCGCAGCGTTACTACCGGTTTTACGGTTGGTGCCGGTAAAATTATTACCTGGCGACAATCGCAACGAAATTCAAGTTGTGATTGATATGCCAGAGGGAAGCTCTCTGGAGCAAACCAACGCAATGGCGCTGCAGGTCACCCAGCGCCTTAAGCGTTTACCGGAGGTTAAAACGGTCGCCGGCTTCATCGGTATCCCGAGCCCCATGGACTTTAACGGTATGGTGCGCCGATATTATCAGCGCTATGGCTCGAATATGGCGGACCTTCGAGTAACCCTTGTAGATAAAACTGAGCGGGAGCATCAATCCCATGGGGTGGTGCTGCGGCTGAGAGAACTACTCGGCGACCTGAATGCCGATGAGCTTAGTATAAAAGCGGTAGAAGTGCCTCCGGGCCCTCCGGTCATGAGTACCCTTGTTGCGGAGATTTATGGCGACACCATGAGCTCTTATGCATTGCAGTACCGGGCGGCTGAGCGCGTGATGCAGCGATTGAACAGGGAGCCGCACGTGGTTGAGGTGGACTCTTCCATAGAAGCACATCAGCGGCGACTTCGTTTTGTTGTAAACAAGCAAAAGGCCGCCTTGTCGGGTGTTTCCACTGCCGACATCAGTGACCTGCTTGCCCTGTCAAACGATGGCCTTGTGGCGACGTATATACAGGCGGAGCGGGAGGCAGAACCCATGGCTATCGAGTTGCGTCTGCCCCTGGTTCATCGCGCAGGACAAGCTGATTTTGAGCAAATATACGTGCGCGGTAGGCCAGGTATTGTGTTAAATACAACCGAGGGTGGCGTTGAGTTCGCACCACAGCCGCTGGTGGCAATTGGTGAACTGGGCGAGTTTGTGGAGCGGAGTGTAGATCGAGCGATCCACCGCAAAGACTTGCGTCGCGTGGTGTATGTGACAGCTGAGTTGTCGGGTCGAACGCCGGCTGCCGCCATTGCCGATATCCATGCGGACATGGTAGCAGCGGGTAGCGAGCTCGAAGTAAAAGCGCATGTCGATGATGTGGAATGGGAGAGTAGAACCTACCTGAACCCAGGTGGAGGTGACAGTTGGTCTGTGCCTGCGGGAACTGAAGTGGTGTGGACCGGGGAAGGTGAATGGGGCATTACTATCAGTGTGTTTCGCGATATGGGGTTGGCTTTTGCCTTTGCCCTGGTAGCGATATATTTTGTGCTGTACATACAGACGGCCTCGGTTTCCCTGTCGCTAATTATTATGTCGGCCATCCCCCTTACCATTATCGGTATCATGCCGGGATTTTGGTTGCTCAACCAGTTTGGAGAGCGACAGATAGGGGGCGCTCCCGAGCCCATTTTGTTTACCGCAACGGCGATGATTGGCATGATTGCCCTGGCAGGTATTGTGGTGCGAAATTCACTGATTCTCGTGGAGTTTATCAGTCAATCCAGAGCGGCGGGGTTGGCTATTCGTGAAGCTGTTTTGAACGCTGGCGCGGTGCGTATGCGGCCAGTTTTATTAACGGCGGGAACAACAATGCTGGGAAACCTTGTGATCGTACTCGACCCTGTGTTCAGCGGGCTGGCTATCGCTATCATGTTCGGAATTATTGCCTCGACCCTGTTCACCCTGGTGGTGGTGCCGGTCGTGTATCTATTGGTATTCGAGAAACAGGAGAATCATGTATGAGTGGCTTGCGAAGCAACTGGTTATTTCCTGTTCTTGCGCTTACTGTTTTGTTAGTTGCTGTGGCGTGGATGGCTGGGGTATTCAAGCAAAAAATAGAACCCGGGCTGGACGCAAAAAATGAGGTGCAGGGGCAGAATTATGTACTGGCCGAACAGCGCAAGGTGAAAATAATGGAGGTGGTTCCCGGTACGCTCGCCGCCAAGCAGGCAACTCTGGTCTCTTCCCGGGTAATGGCCAGGATTACCGAGATAAGCGTGCGAGCTGGCGATTCAGTGCGTACCGGTGACGTCATTATCAGGCTTGAGCAGGACGACGCAAAAGCCAGGCTAGCACAGGCCCAGGGCCAGGTGGATTCCGTGCAGGCCAGGGCCACAGAAACCGTGCTGGCATTGGATAGAGCGCTTATGCTGCACAAAAAATCACTGATAGCCATTGCCGATGTGGACAAGGCGAGAGCCAACAAAGAGTCTGCAGCAGCCGAGCTGATTGCGGCAACGCAGCAGGTGGCCGAGGCCAGGGCAGCTTTGCAGTTTACCGAAATTCGCTCACTCATCGACGGCACAGTAGTTGATCGCTTTGCCGAACCCGGCGATACCGCCACGCCGGGTACGCAACTACTCTCCCTGTATAACCCCCTGACATTACGTGTAGAAGCGGCGGTGCGGGAGCAATTGGCTGTCCAACTGGTCATCGGGCAGATACTGAATGTATCCATCCCCTCACTGGGGAAAAAACTACCCGGGCGTATCGATGAACTTGTACCTGCGGCAGACCCCGGTTCGCGAAGTTTTTTGATCAAAGCCAGCTTGAATTTTGACGCGCAATTGCGCCCTGGCATGTATGCCGAAATAGAAGTACCCGGAGCGCAGGCGGAAGAAATTCTGGTGCCTATATCCAGTGTCGTCAGCGTGGGTCAACTCAATGTAATATGGGTGAAACAGGACGGTGAGTTTATCCGTCGCTTTGTAAAAATTGGCGCTCCAACAACAGACGATAAACTTGAAGTTCTGGCTGGGCTGAGTGTTGGGGAGCAGGTACTCATTGTTCCCCCCATCGTAAATTAAAACAGCAACAGGTAAACACACATGGCAACAACATCCTTACAGCTACGCAGCTTGGTTACCGAAGGCGCCACGCTGGAGCTTTCCCTGGTCGAGGTCGAAATTCCGGAGCCCGGCCCCGGCGAAGTCATCGTTAGAGTGGAAGCCACCCCGCTAAACCCCTCCGACCTCGTTCTATTGTTCGGGCCAGCTGATATGAGCACAGCCCGGGTAAGCGGTACGGTGGAAAATCCGGTAGTGACTGCTGATATCCCCCAGGGCCTGATGAAGCTTGTAAGCGGACGTATTGGTGAATCTCTACCTGTGGGTAATGAGGGGGCGGGTGTCGTCGTGGCCGCAGGTTCTTCCGATGCAGCCCAGGCTCTACTGGGTAAAGCCGTCGGCATGGTAGGCGGTGAGATGTACGCACAATACCGTTGCGTGAATACCATGATGTGCCTGGAATTACAGGAGGGAACAACGGCGGCGGAGGGCGCATCATGCTTTGTTAATCCGTTGACGGCGCTGGGAATGGTCGAAACCATGCGCTCAGAAGGGCATACGGCTCTGGTGCACACCGCCGCTGCTTCAAATCTGGGGCAAATGCTCAACCGTATCTGCCAGGATGAGGGGATAGATCTAGTCAATATTGTGCGAAAATCCGAACAGGAAGACATTTTACGTGGCCTGGGTGCGCAGTATATCTGCAATACCAGCTCTGAAAATTTCATGAAAGAACTCACCGAGACGCTGGTAAAAACAGGGGCCACTATCGCTTTTGATGCCACCGGCGGTGGCAAGTTGGCCAACCAGATTCTCAGTTGTATGGAAGCTGCTGCGGTGCAACAGATGGCGCAATACAATCGCTATGGTTCCGATGTATTCAAGCAGGTCTATATCTACGGCGGCCTGGACACCAGCCCGACTATATTAAATAGAAATTTCGGCTTTAGCTGGAGCCTGAGTGGCTGGTTGCTCACGCCGTTCCTGCAAAAGGCCGGGCTGAAAAAGCTTATCGAGATGCGTACGCGGGTAGCGGCGGAGTTAAAAACGACCTTTGTCAGTCATTATACCCAGGAAATTTCCCTGGCTGATGTGTTGTCGTTGGAAGCAATTGCACAGTACAACAAACGTGCCACCGGCACCAAGTATCTGATAAAACCACAAGCCTAGTACGATAGCGCCCACATGCTGCAACAACCGAGCTTACATCACTGGCTGTTTATTCTAATTCTTTCGACGATCTGGGGTTTCGCATTTTACCTGATTGCGATTGCACTGCAGTCATTTCCGCCGATAACATTGGTCACTCTTCGCCTGATTATAGGGGCTTTGACTCTGTTTCTGCTGATGCGTTGGCAGGGATTGTCACTGCCGCGTGAACCTCTGTGGTGGTGGTATTTTTCACTGCTGGCAATACTGGGCAACCTGCTTCCATTCTCGTTGATCTCCTGGGCTCAAACAGAGATATCCAGTAGTCAGGCGGGCTTGATAATGGCCCTGATGCCAATCAGCACCATGGTACTCGCCCATTATTTTGTCGCCCATGAAGAGCTGACGTCCCGGCGTGTGACGGGTGTTGTACTGGGCTTTGGTGGTGTGCTGGTGTTGATGGGTGGCCAGTCTGTCAGCGGCATAGGAGGGGCGGGCCTGTGGGCTCAACTGGCCTGTGTTCTGGCAACGTTCATCTACGCGGTAAACGCCGTGTATGTTAAGCGTCTGCCGAAGATAAATGGCCTGGTTGTGGGTGCGGGCTCACTCATCGCGGGCAGTATCCTGTTCGCGCCTGTTGCATTATTGGTGGACCAACCCTGGACCTTGCAAATTACCACCGAAAGCTGGCTGGC
>JAUVBI010000308.1 GCA_030591305.1 Pseudomonadota bacterium | reverse complement strand
CGGGTCGACCTGTCAGTTCTGGGATGGTTTTAAACCCCAAACCTGAAAGGTCGAGCTCATCAACAAAAACGTCGATAACACGAACTGTGTTTTCTTCAGCAATATAATCGTCGATGCGTTCGGGGAACAATGTGGCTTGTGTGCGGCTTTCGCCCTCGATGAATCCACTCATGGTGGCCGTCCTTCAGCGAGAAAGTATGATTATATCTCACCAAGGGGTTTTCACACGGTCTGTTCTAAAAGCGGAAGTATGGTCTATACTGAAATTTCGGGTAGCTAACGACTCTGAATGATCATTGGCGGTGGTGCTCATTTTCTGTCTATATTGAACCCCTGAAGCCGCATCGCTCGCCTGCTGACTAGGGGCGTCACAGCAAAGAAATTATCGAATACCACGATATGCCAGCACGGCTGGCAAGGAAGGAACAATGAGCACCACGGTCCCACGAAGAACTACAATTGTCATGGCTTGCTTGTTCAATGCACTGGTGTTCACCCTTTACTTTACAGTAGGCATGCTACAAACGGCATCGGCGGCAGCCGTGAAGGATAATTTGCCGCGGGGACGTCAGGCGGCGGCGATAGTCGATAGCCAATACCCGGCCAGCTATTTCCCCAATACCGAGCAACTCGGCCCCGCTGAAATGCGGATTACTGCCCTCGGTACCGGTATGCCAAACCAGACCCGCGCTGCTGTTTCTATCTCGTATCTGGTCGAGCTCGGCAACGGAGACAAGTTCCTGTTCGATGCGGGTTCGGGGATGCTTGCCAACCTGTTCTCACTGCGGCCTGACTTTTCGAAGATCGACAAGTTTTTTGCTAGCCATTTGCATGTGGATCATGTCGGCGACTTCATGGCTTTTCATATAGGCAGCTGGCTGTCAGGGCGCTACACGCCAGTTCACATCTACGGGCCAAGCGGTTCCACTCCAGCACTGGGGATCAAGGCATTCGTCGAGGGCATGAAACAAGGCTTTGCCTGGGACATCGCCACCCGTTCTGGTGCACTGCCGGATGCCGGCGGAGAAATTATTGTACATGAGTTCAACTACAAGCAGGAAAACGAAGTTGTTTACCAAGAGGATGGTGTAACAATACGCTCCTGGCCGGCGATTCACAGCCTGGACGGCGCTGTGAGCTACAGTCTCGAATGGGGCGGGCTCAAGTACGTCTTTGGCGGTGATACCTATCCCAACAAGTGGTATATGCAATTTGCCAAGGATGCGGACGTGGCATCGCATGAGGCTTTCCTTCCACCCAGGGCTCTGGCAGCGTACTTTGGCTGGGATCTGGGTCAGGCGACCTATGTGGCAACGAGAATCCATACCGAACCCCAAGCCTTCGGCAAGGTTATGTCTCAGATCAAGCCGCGCCTGGCCGTTGGTTACCACTCGGTACAATCACCGGAGAACAACGCCGCTATTATGGATGGTGTCCGCTCAACCTATGACGGCCCGCTGGCACTGGCGCGAGACTTGATGGTCATTAACGTAACCAAGGAAACCATCAAGGTACGTATGGCCATAGTGGATGAATACGTTCTTCCGCCCGACGTCACCATGGCGTATAGAAAGGCTCCTCGCTCAGATAAAAAGCAGCCGTCAGAGTGGACCCTTAAGGGCAAGTGGAAAGGCTACACCCCACCGCCGATGCCTATGAAGTAGCCGCAATGCGGGTGTGTCCATTCATGGCACAGTAAAGACATGCTGGCCATGAAATCCAAGGGCGGTTAATGTCTGTAATGTGGTCAGGCTGTGTGAAAACTCGGTGAGGCATTTTACGGTCGTGCGAAGAGTGACCTCATAACATTTTTTCAGCTCCCTTATCCATATCACACAACTCTCGTGCGCGTAAATTGCAAGATTTCAAGGCGCAATTTCCCGCTTCGGAGTTTTCACACAGCCTGAGAACAAAGCAGCCATTTTTCAGTCTGGGGTGTCTGACATCGGACATGAATTTCAGGGCAGCAATTGTGCCAGGTAACATAAGCGATGTGATCACGTGATGTGGTTGGATAACGGTTATCGGCATAGTAATAAAACATCGTTAAAACAGGAGGTTAAACGTGCTGAAGTGAGAAGGACTGTGCTGTACTGGAATTGCCTGGCCCCCTATAATATGCGGGTTGGATCCACAGCTATTATTTGCAACGGCAACTCACAGGGTAAGAGAGCATCATGGCGGGCAATACAATCGGTAAGTTATTTACGGTGACCAGCTTTGGCGAGAGCCACGGCCCCGCGCTGGGCTGTATCGTGGACGGTTGTCCCCCCGGGCTGGAACTGGACGCCTCCGATATGCAGGGCGACCTGGACAGGCGCAAACCGGGCACCTCCCGATTCACCACCCAGCGCCGGGAGGCGGATGAGGTGCGTATTCTTTCCGGGGTGTTTGAGGGTGTGACCACCGGCACGGCCATTGGCTTGATGGTAGAAAATACCGACCAGCGCTCCAGGGACTATTCCAATATCAAGGACACCTTCCGCCCGGCCCACGCGGACTATAGCTACAACCAGAAATACGGCTTTCGCGATTATCGCGGTGGCGGGCGCTCTTCCGCCCGGGAGACAGCGATGCGGGTCGCTGCCGGCGCCATTGCCAAGAAGTACCTGGCTAAACGCTACGGTATTAAAATTCGTGGCTACCTCGCTCAGCTGGGCCCGGTGGTGGTACAAACTGTGGATTGGAGCGTGGTGGAGACCAACCCGTTTTTTTGCCCCGATGCGGCGAAAGTGCCGGAGATGGAGGTGTTTATGACGGACCTCAACAAGCGGGGAGATTCCATCGGCGCGCGGATTAATGTTGTGGCCAGCGGCGTTATGCCGGGTCTGGGCGAGCCGG
>JAUVBI010000167.1 GCA_030591305.1 Pseudomonadota bacterium | reverse complement strand
GTAGAGGCGACATCCATCCGCTGCGCACACTCCCTGGGATCCAGCAAGGGCCAGGGGATACGCCTGCCCCGGGCACTGGTACCCACCACAAAGTGGCAATCTGCAATGGCCTCCTCCAGGGTCTCGGTAACGACTGCCGCATCCAGCACGTCTCCCGCCGAGGCCGCCCGCCAATTGGCCTGTTCATCGGGATATTGCCTGGGTGCAACCAGGTACAATTTGCCCACGCCCATATTTTTCATGGCCCGGGCTACCCCACCGATGTTGCCAGGATGGCTGGTGTGCACCAACACGATACGAATATTGTCCAGCTTCATGGGCTTAACGTATGACCTATGTATTTGAAATGGCGCACAATTCTAGCAGATTTTGCCGTGATATCCTGTTTATGTGCTGCTATAATCGCGCGCCACGCCAAGCCCTCAGGACATATTATGGAACCGATGATCAATATCGCGCTGCGCGCCGCCCGCAAGGTCGGAGAAAATATCGTGCGCGCCTCCGATGATCTTGAGCGCCTCGAGGTTCTGGAAAAAGGGGTAAACGATTTTGTCTCCGAGGTTGACATCAATGCCGAGCAGGAGATTATCTACCACTTGCAAAAAGCCTATCCCGACCATGCCATCCTGGGTGAGGAATCTGGCCTGATCGGAAGTGAAGACGCCGAATACAAGTGGATTATCGATCCCCTGGATGGCACCACCAACTTTATTCGCGGCATTCCCCACTACGCGGTCTCCATTGCATGCATCTATCGCGGCAAACTGGAACACGCCGTGGTTCTGGACCCGGTGCGACGCGAGGAATTCACTGCCTCACGCGGTCGTGGTGCACAGCTCAACGGCCGCCGTATGCGCGTCAGCAAATTGAACTCCCTGGAAGGCGCACTGCTGGGCACCGGTATTCCCTTCAAGGAACACTGTGACGACAAACTGGCACCCTACAGCAAAACACTGGAAACACTGGCCGGCCAATGCGCGGGTATTCGCCGTGCCGGAGCCGCCTCCCTGGACCTGGCCTATGTGGCCGCCGGGCGGCTGGATGCCTTCTGGGAGATCGGCCTGTCCCCTTGGGATATGGCCGCTGGCACCCTGCTCATCCGTGAGGCCGGTGGAATGGTGGCCGACATAGACAGCTCGGAGAACTTCCTGGAATCCGGCAATATCGTGGCCGGTAATCCCAAATGCTTTAAGGCCGTGTTGCAGGTAGCCAAACCACTACTGAGCTAAACCCCACCCAATGGATGTGCCTAGAAAAGGTACTTCCGACGATTCCATGTTCCGAACGACAGGGCATTGCCCAGTCTACCGGTTACCGGCAGGCCGGTATGCCGCCACTTCCTCCCCGCCCAGACCAGCCTCCCCGGAGGCTACTTTACTGCAAGAAGAGGATAACGAAGGCTGCTCGCTAGTCCACGCGATCAGACCGATTCAAATGGAATATCAAAATAAGACTGGTAGTTGGCAAACAGCTTCCTGACCTGCCCTTCATCCATCCCGGTATCGGCAAAGCTGTATACGTGTTTGCCGTGCTTATCGATGGGGTTGTCATCCAGGAATGACTGCATTCCCCCAACAACATTGTCGGACAACTCCAGGTCAAAGTGCTGGTAAGCCCGGCGCACAGTGCCAATCTGGTCGGTGATAAAATCCTTGAAGTAGAGGTCAATGATCTGGTTTTCCGGCAGCATCCCCGACTGCCGGTAGGCCACCGTGTTATTAAAACCGCGTGCCAAGGCATCGGCGTAATAAGCGGCGATCTCTGGCAGGTTTACATCGTCACTGGCCAGACTGCGCAACGTTGCGGTGAGGTTACTCATGGACACCAGCACCCGCACGGGATCTCTGTGGGTCTGCACGAACAGTGCGTCTGGGTATTCCCGGTGAATGTGCTGAATATGCCACAGGTGCTGGGGTGATTTCAGCGCCCAGCGCACACCCGGAGCCTTCCACTGCAACACCTGCAGAAAGCGCCTGTGCCACGCAAGGGCAGAGCGCATGTCATGATCCAGCACCCAGTGCTCATAACTGGGCACATTGAACTGCACCTGGTAGATCATGGAGGCAAAATCGAGAGAGGTAATAGTGACACACTCCTGTGCCCGCTGGGCGCCCATGGGGTGCATCTTCTTGAATTCGGGAATCAGTTTATCGACCTTATCCAGTTCAGCCTCAACCTGGGCAATTCTGGGGTCAGTGAGGTAGGTGGCGGTTTCCGGTGGAGGCAGGGGGTGAGACGTTTCCCAGGTGAGGGGCACGCGATTGTCCGGGTCCATGGCCAGAAGGTCGTGAAAAATCGTAGTGCCTGTGCGCGGCGGGCCGACAACAAAAATTGGACGTTGCACAGATTGCTCTTCGATTTGTGGGTGCGCATTGCACAGCTCGACCAACTGCAAGCGATTTTCCAGAGTACGCAGTAAATCGGCCCTGGCTACAACACGGCCCAACAGAGAAAGTCTGGCTTCTTTTTCCAGGCAACGCAGCAATAGCATCAGCGGTTGGCGAAATTCATCCCCACCAAAATCAGACAGCCCAGTATTCGCTACCGCCTTATCTAACAATTGCTCCATCCCAAGATTAACGGGATGAATGCCGATGGCATTGGCTCCCCTGCCCACCAGGTTCATCAGGCGAACAGCCAAGGGCTTGGGGCTTATTTTTTCAGCCATGTGCATCCTCGCAAATATTCATGAGATCAAGCCTTGATATCGGCCAGTTTTACAACACTTACCTGGGGTGTTTCTGCCTCCCCTTCCACCAGAAAAAAGCGCCAGAACACCAGTCCAAATAGATTGCCCTCGGTATCCAGCCAGTTTGGCAGGCCCGGGTCTTCATGGGCGATGATCATCTTAAAGCTGCCGTCCTCTTCCAGCTTGGTCTGCGTGCGATTGAGAGAAACGCTGCGACTGACATAGTCATAGGTTTGCTGAAAGCGATTCCACAAACAGACATTGGCAAACCGGCTGGTGGGCCAGCGCCCGGTGACCACTAGAGCCTCATCGTGATTGATGAAAAATGGCGCCATGGAATAGTGGGCGTCAAATGCCGCCAGGCCAAAATTACCGGGTGTCTGCGGCGGTGGGAATTCGTTGGGCGTGAGCGCCACAAATGAAGGCAACACCCCGCTGGCGAGAGTCGGTATATCCAGGGTACGACTGCGCACGGCATTGCAAACCCGACGAATACCGGCGGATACGCTGTCATCATTGGGTGGCACAGGTATATCCGTGTCGCTCAGACACTCGATACGTAAACGCGGCTCCAGCAGAGGGTCCATAGCCGCCGGCTGTTCATGTTCATAGTAGTGGCGAGTGGTGACCCGTGATGCATCTGCAGACAGTGGCAGCCAGCTTTTTTCCCGTTCCTGACCCCCAATATACAGAGTGAAGTTACCATTACTGTCGATCTCCAATTCGGTGTCATTGATAACACCTGCTGTAGTTTTGGCAATTCTTCCATCCCCAGTACCCTCTTCGATGGTCAGGGAAAAATAAACTGCACCATTCATGCTGCCATGAATCACATAGGCATAATCGGGACTGATGGGCGCATCAAAATAAATGGCGTCGGGGTTATCACCGGTGAGTTTTCGGCCAGGTGTAACAATGCGCCGAAAATCAGGCTTACGCACATCCTGTTCGAAATACCCCACCAGGGCAGCCTCCAGTATCTGCATCAGGGCGCGATGGGAGCCCGCCACGTCTTCAGCTGAGTTCAGGTTCCACTCGGGGCCACACCAACGCTGGTCGACTTCCTGCAGCAATTCGATCAATTCTGCCAGTGCAGTGCGGCTCTGTGTTTGCATGCTCATAATAACTCCCGGACGGCTTTATTTTATACCAGTGCAGTGATATCAACAGGAATGCCATTAAGTTGGCTCATTCCCGATTGCGGCTCAATGGCACCCGGGCCGTCACTGGCCAGCAGGTTGACATTGGCACCGCCTGTTTGACAGGCAACAGACAAACCGTCGGCCCGTTGATGTCCCCAGCCATGGGGGACAGAAACAGTCCCCAACATAAAACTGTCATCGTATTTAACGGGGACTTCAATGCTGTGACCATTGGCCGACACGCGCGCCATAAGCCCCTCTTCAAGCTGGCGCTCCATGGCATCGTGGGGGTGAATGTACAGATAATTGGTGTTGCGGTCACCCTTCACAAATGCCTCAACATTATGCGTCCAGCTGTTGTGGGAATAACGCTCACGCTTGCTGATTAAACGCAGCCGCGTGTCGGCAATGTCAGTTTCAAAAAATGTGTCAAGCGTTTGAATACGCGCGACAAATTCAGCAGGCGCCAGTTGCAGGCGATGATTATTCGCCTGCTGCCAGGAGGCAAAATAATCCCCAGGTTTATTATCATCCAGCTTGAGACCGTGGGGAAAACGACGTAACTTTTTCAACCCGCCCAATTTTCCGCTGCGGGCCATCAAGGCATAAAAATGCTCTGCCGCACCATTCTTACAACCCGGTAAACCATACAATTTCTCGCCCAGATTAAAAGCCCACTGCAGCAATCGTGAACCAAAAATCGGCAGGCCAGCGGCGCGACAAAGCTGGCGTAAAATGAGACCTTCATCCCGCGCCTCACCGGGGGGCGCCAGTACCGCATCGGTATAATGGAAGTAGCGCTCTGGCATCAAGCCCATGGCCGTCATAAAGAAAAAGGGAATATCGGCTCGCTCCAGAAAATGCAGACCCGGCAAAATATAATCGGCCTGATTGCCGGTTTCATTGCGATAAAGGTCGATGCTAACCAGCAGTTCCAGTGAATCGAAGGCCTCCTCCATGCGCTGACTTCCCGCGCAGCTCAACACAGGGTTACCCGCCATAACCAGCAGGGCACGAACCTGGCCCGAGCCGGGTGTCAAAATTTCATCTGCGAGAATACCGGTGGGGATACTATTGATAATATAGGGGGTATCCGCAATACGAGAGAATTTCTTTTCCTTTGTCTGGTCGGGAAAATTAACGACGGGTCGCCCCATCAACGTTCCGCCGCGCTTGTCCAGGTTGCCACTGATCGCGTTTATCGCCTCCTGCAGCCAGAAAACCAGCGTGCCAAAACGGCCCTGATTGACACCCGTAGAAGAATAAATAGCGGCCCCGTCTGCGGCCAGGTAACGGGCAACCAGGTCGATCAACTCCTCAGCAGGCACCCGCGTTACCTCTTCTACCCGCTGCGGACCCCATGCCTGGGCCAATTCAGCCAAGGTGTCATAACCCTGCATGTGGTGAGTGACAATGTCTTTATCAACCCCACCCTGGCGAATCACTTCATGCAGGAAACCCAGCATGAAATACACATCGGTGTCCGGACGAATCGGCAGATGGCTACCGCAGCGATTGGCAGATTCTGTGCGCCGTGGATTTACCCAAACCACTTCACCACCACGGGCTTCAATCGCGGCGATTCGATCAATCGCATGGGGTAAGTGAATGAAGCTCATTTTAGAGATAACCGGATTACTGCCTATTGAGATCAAAAAATTGCTGTGATCTATATCGGGGAACGTCTGGCGCATAAAACTGCCATAGATGCGATCGGCGGCAGCAAATTTATTGCTGCAATCGACAGTGCCCACGGTAAACAACTTGTCGCTGCCCATGCCCTTAAGAAAACCCTGCAGCAAGGTGTTTGGCCATAAACTAAAGCCAATGGGGTTACCTGTATAAGCCGCAATACTCTGGCCACCGTGTTGGTCATGAATGCTGCGCAGACGTTGGCCAATTTCACTGATGGCCTGGGACCAGGAAATTTCAACAAATTGACCGTCAACCTTCTTCAATGGACGGGTAATACGGTCTGGCGATTCGATGAATTTCTCCAGGCTAAGCCCCTTGATACAGGCGTAACCCCGGGTCGCCACATGGTCAGTATCGGGCTCAATTTTTTCGATTGAATTGCCATCTACAGTCAATTTCAAACCGCAGCCCACTTCACAAATACGGCAAAAACTATATTTGGTCTCAGTCATTGGAAATATCCCACGCAGAAATACTCAGCCACTGCAATACAGTGGCTTTATCTTCAAGCTCATTCTCTATAGATGTAATCGTTCCATTCCCTGAATTTTTATATTATGATCATAATATGTATTTATTTGGCGACAAGGTCAACTGATTTTACACTTTATGCCGCAGCAGGAGATTCGACTGTGAACACAAGAAAACAACAAAAGCGGGCCTCCCGTGAACGACTGCTGACCACAGCGGCCGAGAAATTTCGTCGGGAGGGTTACGCCGCCACCGGCATTAGTGAGATTACCCGGGGGGCAGACCTGACCAATGGTTCGTTCTATGCCCACTTTGGCTCCAAACAACAACTGCTGGAAAACACGTTGCAAAGCGCCTGTGAACAAACTCGCAGTTACTGGTATGGGGAAGACGGGCACAATGAGGAAACCACAGCGATAAAATGGCTGCAGCAATCTCTCTCGCATTATCTCTCTAGCGAGCACCGAGAATTGGCCGAAGAGGGCTGCGTGGCTCCCACACTGGCTGCAGAAGTCGCCCGCGAAGGCAAACCGCTTCGCCGGTGTTTTGAAAAGGAAGTCGGGCTCAATATAGCGCCATTGCAACGGCAACTGGAAGCACTGGGAGAGACTCAGGATGCCAGTGGTTGGGCACTGCTGGCATTAATGGCAGGGGGTGTTATGTTATCGCGCACGGTTGCCGAACCGGACTTATCCGATGATATTCTAGCGGCCTGCCGCCAGCTCGGGGAACGTTACCTGTCGTCACTGCCGGGGGTGTAATAATCCTATCGGAATTATCCCTATATCCCAAGGACATGCTATGAGCGCTACAGCCAAATTTCCCGAACTCAGTTGCTACTTATTACCCGGACACACCACAACACCTGCCGATGCCATCGACGAAGCAAAACGGGCCGAGGCCCTGGGGCTGGGAAAAGTCTGGTTATCGGAACGTTTTGATGTAAAAGATGCCGCTGTAATTTGCTCAGC
>JAUVBI010000136.1 GCA_030591305.1 Pseudomonadota bacterium | reverse complement strand
TCACTCGATGGATGAGTGGTATTTCGTTACACGTGAAAAAACCGTCGAGGGGCCGTTCGAGCATCAGGTCGAGGCCGAGGAAAAGCTGGAAACTTACCTCAATGAGCTGAGTGCGAGCGTCCACTGAATTCCAGCCGATAATTTATTGAAACTCGCTGGGCAATCGCCTCGGGTTCTTTCTATTCTTAGACTTGTAAGAAGCTCTGCTGGAGGGATTTTTTTGGCGCTTTCCCTCCCTTATTTCGTTCGATGATAGCAAACCTTGCTCGCAGTCAGGTTCGCAAGACTTACGAATTACAAGGGTTGGGTAAGCACAGTCTGGAGGAGCAATCCGGTTTCGCCAGGCGTGAACCCCTACGGCTTCCGTGTTTGGTGCTAGAATGCAAACATTTGGTCAAACTAAATGGTGTGCCAGCGCTACCCACCCTTGGGAGCTTTGCCACAGAAAGCCTGGAAGTGAGGAGAGAAAATCGCTATGAACAAATCAATGCTGACGGGAACCATTCTGGGCGTTGTTGTTGCCACCACTGTAGGCGGCTTCGCGGGCTACCGCATGCTGTCCAAACCTGAATTTGCCAACGTGCTCTCCGTGACACCAGTGACGGAGCAGATCGAAACACCCCGCGAAGAGTGTGAGAACGTCGTGGTCACCCGCCAAAAGTCAGTAAAGGACGAGCACAAAATCGCGGGCACCTTGATCGGCGCTGTGGGCGGCGCACTGGTCGGTGACGCTATCGGGGGTGGTGGCAAAAATACCGGCGCCAAGGTCGCCGGTGCCGTGGTTGGCGGCTACGCCGGCAACAAAACCCAGGGCCACATGCAAGCCAGCAACACCTACCAGGACACCGAGCGCCGTTGCAATACCGTGGTGGATATCAGTGAGCGTACCGTGGGCTATGATGTGACTTACCAACTGGGGGAAGAAACTGGCAAGGTCAGGATGGATTACGACCCGGGAGCGATGATCCCGGTGCGCGAGGGCCAGTTGGTGCTTTCCCGCGTGGATTCAGTCAGTACGCAGTAATTGCCGGCACTCAGTTGGCTTGGCATCTCATCGTCCATCCCGCGCCCAAAAGAAATGCCCTCGAAATTTGCGGCCAGATTATCTGATGACTCTGGCACCAAAGGGGTAATATCCTTCAGTGGTGGCGCCGACAGTTAAGCCTTTGAAGCTATTGTTGAATTGCATCCAAAATTGACTAATAGAATAATTTCCCTTGCCATCATGCAGCTTATCGAGACGACCCAATAACTTGTTGTAAACACCACTCCAAATCTGCGCATATTTGCCGAATATTGAAATAGTCAGATATCGGCCCATCAAAACACCCACAAACAATTGCATGCCACCCCCTATTGCAACCCACATTTGATGCGGTAGTGATCAGTCTGCAGTATTCTCCGGAGCGGTAGGTGGATGTTGGGCAGTTGTTGCCTGCACGGGGGATGGGGGTTTTGGGCTGTGGCGGAGGTTGCCAGGAGTAGGGAGTAGAAAATTATTTTGAATATTATGGTGCCTCCTACATAGCAGGATATATTATGCATGAACGTCCCCGGTAGGATGCCGAGGTCTCATGACAAGAATCAGTGGGAGTGTTTGTGCAGGAAACAAAAAGAATTGCGCTGTTGATCGACTGTGACAATGTCAGTCATACCGCCATCGAGGGTGTGCTGGAAGAGCTGGCTAAACATGGCACCGTGAATGTCCGCCATGCCCATGGTGACTGGAATAGCCCCTCATTATCCGGCTGGTCGAAGAAACTGCACCCCCATGCTATCAGGCCAATGCAGCAGTTTGCTTACACCAAAGGCAAGAACGCCACTGATTCCGCTATGATAATCGACGCCATGGACCTGCTTTACAGCAACAACGTGGATGCCTTTGCGCTGATGACAAGCGATAGTGACTTCACCCCCCTGGTGCTCAGGATTCTGGAAAGCGGCTTTCCCGTGTATGGATTTGGCGGAAAGAAGACGCCGAAGCCATTTGTCGATTCCTGCTCGCCCTTCATTTATATAGAAAACCTGATGGGCGGTGGAGAAGATAAGGCCGAAAGCGACACGCCGCCAGCCAGAACAACCAGGGCACAGTTGCGGAAGAATACCTCCCTGGTCAGGCTGCTGAGGACCGCTGTAGAGCAGGCTTCAGGAGATGATGGCTGGGCGAATATGGGTATGGTGGCCAGTTATATATCCAACAATAACAGCTCGTTCTCTTCAATTAACTATGGTTACCGAAAAATCAGTGACCTGATAAAAGCCACGGAACTATTCAAAATTGAAATGAGAAATGGCACTGCCATGTACATAAAGGACTCCAGAAGCTGAATCGCCTGGTTCTGCCCCCACCCCCACAAATAACCCCCCACCCCTATTGTATCCCCCGAGCACATTCCCTAAAATCCCACTCCTTCTTGCGGGACAGGTGGTTGAAGGCCTCTCACCAGTAAGCTCAAGAATTGTAAGAAATTCGGTAGGGGGAAAAGCCGAACCTCTTCTGAGCTGGCTGAATGTCTGTTCCCCTACAAAGGGATGTTTGGCTGCTCCAGGTCGGTAAACTGCTGATCCTTTTACAGTAGTCTCCAGAGCGGTAGGTGGATGTTGGGCCGGTCGTCGTCGATGCGGGGGATGGGGCGGTGGCGGTTGTTTGTCTGTCAGTACTTCAGTGTCTCTTCATTGTATCCGATGGTAATTCGCCATATACCTTGCGATAGTCTGCAGCCAACTGGCCCATATGCCAAAACCCGTAAGCACTGGCTAGTTCAATGATAGTTTCGCTCTCACGGTTAGTTGTGCGGAACAAGTCCTGCCGCAGGCGTGCTAATCGCAGGCATTTGACATAGGCCTTTGGAGTAACCCCAAAACGCGTTTTGAAACTCTGCTCCAGCCAACGCTGGCTGCAATCGGCGAGCGTGCACAGTCCGACTGCCGTAATCTCGTCTGAGGGTGTGCTGTTTACATAATCCAGCACAACTCTTATCGCCCGGTCAGACTTAAGGTATGGCGTTTCATCAGTTTTGACGGAGTGGCTGAGGCCATTCAGGACGGCTATGGCCAGCGCTTCTTGACGGTGTACAAGCAGTGACGCACTCGCAGGGTCATCCGTTGCGGCCATTTGCCACCACTTGGCCAATTCCCAGCGAAGATGGCCAAATTCTACCTCCGTCAGCGCATAGACACTGGCCACAGGCACCAGTAATCGCAAGGGCATTTTGAAAACTGTCTCTGCTATGGACTCTAGATATGCCGCCCTGATATGGATGCCGTAGCCTTGAAAACCGGCATGGGAAGCTCCGTACGCTTCATCGTCGTGTGGAAGTACAATTATGGCGCCCGGACTAGCGGCTTTCCCCTGCACCGTGACTCCCGTGGTTTTCGGGTCGGGCAGGCCGAAGCTGTAGTAGCCGGGTTGGGCATGCATACGTTGATCAAAACCGGAACTGAGCTGAAAGTGGCACGCCCCTATAACGCTGGATTGCACCAGGCTAACCGCGGATTCGAGCTGGGCAGGGCCAAGCTGGGTAAAATCGACCTGCCAGCCGAACTGCAAGGCTGATAGCTCTTCGATATGAAAAGATTTCTGATTGATGGTTTCACGCATATCGGGTGGCCCTGGTAAGAACCCAATTGTGCCACATCATGATTGGGTAAGCGGCGCGATACTGCCCGTAAGACATTGTTACGACCTCGATTTTTTGATATTGCCTACCCGCAGCCTCATTTATAAAGACTGGACTTTTCCGGCACGCAATATGCCAATCATATACCTACTGAACTAACTTTGGTAATTCAGGTAGATGATGGAAACCCAATTCCACTGGCCATTCACTGCTGATTAGATACACAAGCCTTACCCATGGTCTCGATTTTATGAGAAGTAGATACGGTCTGCCAGGTTCTGGTGGCGCTTCGATTTTTTGATGCCGCCTGTCAGCGGCTTGATATATAAAGGGTGGACTTTACCGTTACATATTGTGTTTGTCTTTACCGGTGCCGGTGGACCTTGGCGAATAAATCACATCTAGGAATCTCGGATGATGAAAAAAGAACGCACAACACAATCAGAGAGGAAGGGGCGGTTAGGCCGTCCGCGCGTGCCCTCTCGGATCGCTCGCCCCAACCGGTTGGTCACCTTTGTCACAGATCAGGAATTGCACTATCTGACGCAGGTCACTGTTGATGAAGAACGATCAATGGCGTCTGTAATTCACCGCATCATCGCAGCTCATATTGGGGTGAAATAACAAAGTGTTTGAGTTCTTATTTCAGGGTCCCCTGATTGGTGTATCCATTTACCGGTAACGGACGTTAATAATTTACTACGAATGAAAGAGAGAGTTTGACCATGAAAAGAATTATTTTAGGAGGTATTGCAGTGTTTCTGATAATGCCTGTAATCGCGAGCGCTGCGGCTGAGGACTACCGCTTCCCCAGAGAACCGGGGGTCACCAAAGATGGCTACCCATTGCCTCTCACGGGAAAACCTATTACGAAGACTCCGGTACTCAAAAAGACACCCGGCACTGCTATCAAAAAGTACCCGGTGCACTACATTCCGGGCAAAGAAACCCTCGCTGAGGATGAGATGCGAATCACCGCCTGCGGTACTTGGGGACCCGCTCCGATGCGTATTGGTCAGGGGGCATCCTGTATTCTGGTCCAACTGGGGAACGGCGATTCCTTTATTTTCGATATAGGCGGCGGTACGGTCGGAAACCTCTTCGCCCTGGGCGTACACCCCGCTGAGCTGGATAAAGTCTTTATAACGCACTTTCATCTGGATCATATCGGCGGTATCTTCCCCCTGTTCGATGCGATGGGTTGGGCGCGCAATACACCTCTACATGTGTGGGGCTCTTCAGGTTATACGCCAGAATTAGGTATTACCGCGTTGACGCAGCATGTAATGGGAGCGGCTGAGTGGCACATTCAGAACAAGCAGAGCATCCTTCCCAGAGGTGGAATGACGATTGTTCCTCACGAAATTGACATCAGCAAATTCAGTCCGGAGACGCCACGTCAGCTTGCCTACGATGAGAGCGGCGTCAAAATCTACGCCTTTCCGGTAATCCACGCGCTCGCCGGGTCAATGGGCTTCCGGCTGGAATGGAAAGGACTCACTTTTGTCTACACCGCCGACAGCCAGCCGAGCACTTTTGAGGCCGAGCAGGGCAAGGGTGCGGACGTATTCATCCATGAGATATTTCCATCTGCCGAGGAGTTCGCCCACTATAACCACATGCCGATTCAAGCCGCCGAGGGCGTCATGGAAGAGCACACGACTCCGGCCGAGCTGGGTCAAGTCTACAGTATTGCCAAGCCCCGACTGGGCGTGGGGAGTCACTTCACGCTGGATGAAAATCTGATCGACCCGCTGTTCCAGCGTTGGCGCACAACCTATGATGGCCCCGTATTACTGATGCAAGACCTAACAACCATCAACGTCACGTCTGACTACATCGTTGTCAGGCAAACCAGGGCCGATCAGCTTGCATGGCCCGCGCCGCCGCCAAAGCCACCGGCAGGATTGGATATGAGTATAGGTGAGCCGAGTAAGGCACAGAGGCCCGCCTGGTTGACTGCAACAGGGATTTCGGAGGAGTCGTAGTCCTGGCCGTTGGGTAGGTCTGCAAGAGTTACATTGGAAGGTCCCTTATTGGCGGCCAAATTCGGAGCGAACTGCTTCAGAACCTGGTTCGCCTTTTTGGTGGAAGTGCAAATCGTGGTACTAACAAGTTAAGTCGCGCTGTATGCAGTCGGCAAAGGTGCTGAGCTTAGCCGCAGTGATGTGTTCCTGTCCTACCCGATATTCAAGACTTCGATTTTTCGATGCGGCCTTTTTCTGGATTTCGGTATAACTGGTACACATAAGCAAAAGCAGGTCCACCGTTGAATTGTGGGGTGGTACAGATATCTCAGGAGATAAGTTGATGAAAAGTCTGAAAAAAGTGCTGGCAGGGTCGGCCATTGTGGTGGCTGCAGCGGCGGTCTATCAATGGGGCCATATGGATGGTGCCGGGGGAAATTCCCCTGGCCTGATGCAATCCGCTCACGCTGCCGGCGCAACTGTTGCAAGCGGATGGTCTCCGACAGAACCGTCACCGACCCACGGTGTTTATTACCCGGGCACAGAGGCGCTGGATCCCGACGAAATGCGGGTGATCGCTTGTGGCTCGGGCATGCCCATGCCGCGCCTGAAGCAGGCGGCGGCCTGCTTTTTGATAGAACTGGGTAATGGTGACAAATTCATCTTTGATATGGGCACCGGCTCAATGGAGCGTATCTATGCCCTGGGCATCCCCCTGGACTTTATCGACAAGGTCTTCCTGACCCACCTGCACATGGACCACATGGGCGACCTGCCCGCGTTCTACATTTACGGGCCGCAAAATAACCGCTCCAAGCCCCTGCGTGTTTGGGGTCCCGGTGGGGGTGGAACGCGCCCTGAATGGGGCACCAAGGCGGCGCTGGAGCACGTGGAGAAAACCTGGGCCTGGATGACGGGCACCCTGGCCGGCACCATCGACACCCGCTCGTTTTCGATGGAGGTGACGGAATACGATTGGTCCAAGGTGAATAATGTGATCTATGAAGAAAATGGGGTTCGGATCAGGACGATCCCGGCCATACACCTGGAACAGGCTGTCAGCTTTCTGCTGGACTGGAATGGCATGACACTGGCATTTTCCGGCGATACTGTACCCAATCGCTGGTGGGCTGAGTATGCCAAAGGCGTGGATTTCTCTATTCACGAATGTTTTCTGACGCCCAATCAGGCTATCGCAAAATGGGGCTTCTCCCCGCCCGAAGCGCTCAATGCCCTGACCAGAGTCCATGCCACCGCTGCCCTGTTTGGCAAGGTGATGGCGATGACCCGGCCCAAGCATGCCGTCGCTTATCACTTCCAGAACGATGCCGACACGCTGCCTGGCGTGATGGATGCCGTGCAGTCTGTCTATGACGGTCCCGTCGATTACGCGCAGGACTTCATGGTGTGGAATATCACCAAGGATGGCGTCCGCACGCGTATGGCGGTGCCCAACCGCGAGTCTTTCCCAACGCCTTCGTTGGCAGAGAAAATAATCGATACCAGCAACCCGTACGTACCGCCCGCATGGGTGACTGAAGGTTGGGCGGAAGAGGCAATACCATTTGTTGAGGAAATCTATAAAACCTTCAATGAAGAGCACGGCACAAACATGAAGTTCAGATAATGCTGATTGTTCTTAGCCTATATTTCCTAGTAGTTTGGCTGGTATTCAGCAAGTTCAAGCTGCTGCCATGGAATCGGGCGTGGAAAACCATTGTCTATGGCATAGCACTTGCTGTGGCGCTCATTGTTGTGGGCGCCCTGCAGCATTACACCCCGTCTTCCCAGATTGGCGTCGTGCAGGCCTCGACCCAGCAAATTTACCCCCTGGTCTCCGGTCGAGTGGTCGCTGTGCACGTGCGCAAAACCCAAGCGGTAGCAAAAGGTGACTTGCTTGTCGAAATTGACCCGGAGCCTTATCAGTACCAGGTCGACAAGCTGACAGCAATCACCAAGCTGGCGCAGATGAAGCTGGAAGATATCCGGACTCTGGTGAGTAAAAAAGCCGCATCCCGCCGGGAAATTGATAAATACCAGGCCGAACTGGATCAGGCCCGCGCTCAACTGGCCGATGCCCGGTACCAGTTGCGGCACACGCAGTCCAGGGCGCCGGCTGACGGCATCATAGTGGGCGCCACTCTGGAAGAAGGACAATATGTAAGCCCTGCACATGGCATGCTCAACTTCATTAACCGCGATGAACACTGGATTTTAACCGCCGTGAAGCAGAATGGCCTGGTGCGTATTGCCGCTGGCCAGCCCGTGAACGTGGTATTTCCCAGTTCGCCAGGCCAGGTCTACAGCTCAACTGTGGCACAAGTGCCAACAGATATCGTGCGTGGGCAAGTGTCCGCAGAAGATATCGATAACCCTTTCGCCGCTTTTTCCGGGGAGCCTGGGCTTTACCTGGTTCGCGTCAATTTCCCGGTGGATGCAGATCCCACCCTTAAACGAGCCGGCGCCGCCGCGTCCGTCACGTTTTTCACCGATGAGGGTAACCCGATCAATACCCTGGCAAATATTCTGCAGTGGATATCCACCTGGATGACATATATTTTCTAGCGATAACAAGGTAACTATGAAATCCATTGGGCACTGTCAGACTCACCTGGCTAAACCCACAAATAACCCCCCACCCCTATTGCATCCCCCGAGCACATTCCCTAAAATCGCACTCCTTCTTGCGGGACAGGTGGTTGCCTCTCCCGATCTGATCAAAGCTGGTGTAGCTCAGTAGGTAGAGCAGCTGATTTGTAAGACCTCG
>JAUVBI010000181.1 GCA_030591305.1 Pseudomonadota bacterium | reverse complement strand
TCATCGTCGATATCGGCCACGATGGTGACCGGGAAGAAATACCCCGGCCCCTCCATGGGCTCACCACCGCACAGGAAACGCGCACCTCGGTCTTTGGCCTCCTCGGCCATGGCACAAACCTTGTCATATTGCGCCTTATTTTGTATCGGCCCGAAATCGACCTCTCCGCTGCCATCTCCTGTCGTGACACCGACAGCGATACTCGCCAGGGCCTGACACATATCTTCATAAATATCTTCGTGCACATAGAGGCGCTTGAGTGCAGCGCATGTCTGCCCATTGTTTATTAACGCTGTGGTGAAGATTGCCGGAGCAACTGCAGCCACATCGGTATCGGCCAACACGATGGCCGCATCGTTACCGCCCAGTTCCAGTGTCAGACGTTTCAGGTTGCACGACGCACTCTGCATAATTTTCTTGCCGGTGGGGGTGGAGCCGGTAAAGACAATCTTGTTGATATCCGGATGAGAAGACATAGCGGCACCCAGGCTGCCATCGCCCGAGATAATATTAAAGACACCCGGAGGTAGAACGTCGTTGATTATCTGAGCCGCCCGCAATGTGGTCAGCGGCGTGTACTCAGAGGGTTTTATCACCACGGTATTACCACTGCGCAGCGCGGGAATAGTGTGCCATATGGCTATTAGCAGTGGATAATTCCAGGGGGTAATAGAGCCCACAACACCCACGGGCTTGCGATGTACCTCTATGCGAGCCACATCGTTATCCTGTATGACATCAACGTCTAGCGTCATCTCGGCGGTAGCGTGGCACCATGCCACCGTACCACCCATCTCAAAACCTGCACCCAGACCGGCAAAACCACCCATTGGCTTACCCTGCTCCAGCGTCAGTAAAGTGCACAGCTCTTCGCTGTGTGCTTCCAGCGCATCTCCGATGGCATGCATCAACCGTGAACGCTCGCCGTCTGTAGTGGCGCTCCAGGCGGGTAGCGCGCGTCTGGCTGCCGCGACTGCCTGATTTAACTCTGCCTCACCCGCCAGGGGGGCCTGAGCTACCACTTCCTCTGTCGCCGGGTTCAGCACGGGAAAGGTTTCTGCCGTACTCACGGCCTTGCCATCTATGATCAAGTTGTAGTCTGACATACTGGTATTGCTCCCAATTTATTATTCATGCTATTAAAGCAGAGATTCCCACTGCTGGATTGCATAACAGGGAACTGTAACATTGACTGGTAGTGAAGCGCGTACTAGAGGAGCCTATTATTTTTGCGGAACCGGGCGGGGGTCTGTTGATACTCGGACTTAAATGCTCTACTGAAATGCGACGCGTCATTGAAGCCAAAACGATAGGCAATTTCCGACACGGAGTAATCTGCGAATGCAGCATCGGAGAGTGCTGCCCGACAATGCTCTAGGCGCAATTGCAAAATATAGCGTGAAACCGACATGCTCTCATCTGAAAAAAGCATATGCAGGTATCGAGTGGAGATATCGTGGGCGGCGGCAATGACATCGGGGCTGAGGCTTTCGCTGTCCAGATTGCGCCGAATAAAATGTTTTATGCGCAGAATGTATTCGCACTTCACCCCAACTTTTAACAGGTTGCGTTTCTGTGCCTCCTGCGCATAGCCCAGTGTGGTCGACAACAGGTCGATAACATTGGTTTCCAGGCGCTGGGCCAGTACGCCATCCAACGTATCCAGGCGCTGGGCAATGGACGTCACAAACTGGGAAAAGAGGCCGTTGGCCCCCACATTGCCATCCATTCGCAAGCCCAGATACTGGGTGGGCTGAACGACGCATTCCTCCAACAATGCCTGTGGCACAGCCAGCACCACCTGATAATAATCCGATTCAAAATGCAGGTCATAGGGTTCTGAGCTGAGACATAAGGCAAAATCACCGGGCCTCAGATGCGCCACCTTACCCCGTTGCCGCACAATGCCCTCGCCCGCCACCTGAACCTTGACCAAATAGGCTGCTTCGCTCACCTGGGCAATATGGCTGTGCCGACGGTACACATCCAGCGCAGAGCTCCTGACAGCGGCAAAACCCACCTCCCCCAGTTGCTGCTGGCAGACTGCGCCCTGAAAATCTTCACCCGTAGCGGAACAGGGCTCACAGCTCATAGGGAAAAAAGTCTGACTGACCAGGCTGTCAAAAAAGTCCAGACGCTGGGCCGCCGGCAATTGATTTATCGTACTTTCTGAATTCATACTATCCAGCTTTCAGCAATTGACACAGCCGGCCCCATCATGTGCAAACCAGCAATTCTCGCGAGTATTGCGCATTTGACCGCCGGCTACAAGCGGGTGAAATTTGCCGGGGGAGAAGAAAAAAGACTAGACTGGCCACAACCTGGCCCCTATACCTGTACCTGTACCTGACACAAACACCCGTAATTTTGAGGATTCTATGCGCCGACTACAAACCCTATGTCTTTTCCTGTTGATGCCCATTTGTTTTATGTCCAACGCAGAGGAATTGAAATCATTTGAAAGTTTTGGGCAAAGCACGCAACACGGAAGTTATGCCGAGGTAAACGGGATTCGAATATATTACGAGGTGTATGGCGAGGGGGAGCCTCTGGTACTGATTCACGGTAGCGGACAGAGCATAGAAGCGATGAAGTTCCAGATTCGACACTTTGCCAGAAACTACCGGGTTCTGGTTGCCGATAGCCGCGCCCATGGCAGGTCTGAAACGGGCGAAGGGCGGCTGACCTATGAGCAGATGGCGGATGACTGGGCGGCACTTATTAACCATCTCGATATACGCTCCGCAAATATTCTCGGCTGGAGCGACGGGGGCAACATCGGCCTGCTGCTCGCGATTCGCCACCCCGAAAAAGTGGCTAAACTGGTCACCATGGGTGCAAACCTCCGGCCCGACGACAGCGCCGTCTATCCCTGGGCAAGAGCGTGGGTGGCCAAGGAGTCAAAAAATATAGACGAGATGCTGGCCAGGGAGGATACGTCCCAGGACTGGAGCCGCCTGAAGCAACAGTTTGGCCTGCTGCGGGAACAGCCCACTATTCCTATAGAGGCCATACAGGGCATTGCGGTACCTGTGCTGGTAATGGCCGGGGACAGAGACATCATACGAATGGAGCACACCGTGCAGATATTCCAGAACTTACCCAATGCCCAGCTGGCCATATTGCCGGGCGAAACACATTATGCCCCGCACAATCACCCGGACAGTTTTAATGCTATTACGGCCCGATTTTTCCGTGAGCCTTTCAGTAAACCGGACACCAGGGATCTTTTTTGACGCTTTTCAGCCCTTTTTGTTTCCCTTACAGTCAAGTCATAGTTCCCTCTAGGGCAAGACTGAACCTGACTCCTGTAGCAAGATAGTCTCAGCTGAAGTATATGTTCTGGTCTTGTAGTCGTGTACTCTTGGAGACCTTGTCTGAACAAGTAGCTTAACTACGCAACTGTACAACATATAAATATAACCTAACTGCAGGTACTATAAATGGATAACAAAATGCATAAACCCCGCACAATTTTTAGAAAAGCTCCCCTGGCTCTGGCCTGCGCGGCGGCAACCCTGATCAGTGGCTACGCTACTGCCCAGAACACCCCCGTACTGGAAGAGATAATGGTAACCGCCTCCAAGCGCAGCGAATCCATACAGGATGTTGCGATGGCCATTACCGCTATTGGTGGTGAGGACCTGGAACGTATTGGTGCCACCACACTGCTGGACTTCGCCGTCAAGGTGCCCAACCTGGGCATGGCCTATGAAGCGGATGGCCGCTTCGATTCCAGCTCACCCTCTATTCGCGGCGTATTTGGTAAGGATACAACCGGTTTTTACATTGATGACACGCCGGTAAACGCCAGTATCCTGCCCCGGATAATGGATGTACAGCGCATAGAAGTACTGCGCGGACCGCAGGGCTCACTGTATGGCGCACGCTCTATGGGCGGTACCATTCGTATGATTACCAAGCAGCCTGACCTGGAAGAAATGTCCGGCTCTATACATGCGTCCGTATCATCGGTCACAGACGGGGATGAAAACGCCGTAATCGACGGTTCCATCAATATTCCTATTGTTGAAGATGTTTTTGCCCTGAGAATGTCAGGCTACTACGGCGTCAATTCCGGCATCTATGATCGTGTGTACCAGGACACCTGGATTGAAGGTGGCTCCGGTGCCGTGCGCCAGAGCCCTGGCCCCGCCTTCAAAAAGAACGAGAATGTAGACGATGAGAAATACTGGGGCGGTCAAGTCATTGCCCTGTGGCAGATTACTGACAGCTTTAGCTTCACGCCAAAGCTCATCGCCCAAAAAGTGGATGCAGACGGCCTGCCCTTTGCCGACATCGATCCCGACAACACCACAGCATTGCGCTTTTTTGATATCGAAGAGCCGGGTACTGACGAGTGGTACATCGCCAGCGGTACGTTCAACTGGGAACTCGACAGCGGTACCATCGTATCCAACACCTCCTATTTCGACAGGGAAACCGATGAGAGTGAAGAAGAGACCACATTCCTGCACCACTTGTTCAACGATAGAATCGGAATCCCCATCGATCCACTTGTGTCACCTCTGTCCACCATTGAGAAATACGAGAGCGTGACTCACGAAACACGTTTTACCAGCAGTTTCGATGGTAACTGGCAGTTCACCGCGGGTATTTTTTATGCCGACGCGGAGTGGGACCATGAATATCCACGCGCACTGCAGCCCGGACTGGCCGATGCAATTGACGCGTTCACTGGCGCACCAGGACTGGGACAGAACTGCGAGTATGGCTTCTGCCTGACCGACGACGACCTGATCTTCGTTACTACCACCATCACCAAGACAGAGGAAATCGCCGTCTTTGGTGAGATTACTTATGAGTTCGACGAGCGCTGGTCTGTCACCGCGGGCGGTCGTTGGTACGACACCCAGGTGGAAGCGACAAATACGGCTGATGGTTTCGCCAACAGTGGGCCCACCAGCTACGCTGCCAAGCAGGATGAATCGGGCTTTAACCCCAAGCTAATGGCCGAGATGGTGGTAAATGACGATATGAACCTCTACGCCTCAGCTTCCAAGGGTTTCCGTATAGGTGGTATTAACGGCAACCTGCCCCTGGGATTATGCGGGGAAGAACTGGACGCCAAAAGCATCAACCCAGCCGAAACGCAAACCTATGACTCCGACGAATTGTGGAGCTATGAGCTGGGCTTTAAATCCTCACTGGCAAATAACCGGGTAACCTTCAATGCGGCTGTGTACTTCATCGACTGGACCGACATGCAACAGCAAAATCGCCTCAGTTGCGGCTTCCAGTTTGTGGCAAATGCCGGTGAAGCTGAGAGCATGGGTTTCGAATTTGAGTTAGCAGGCGCCATCACAGATAGCCTCACAGGCACGCTGGGCGTAGGTTACACCGATGCCGAAATCACCGATGCCGGTGATGTACCTGGTCTTGAAAAAGGTGACACGGTCCTGGGTGTACCGGACTGGACAGCCAACGGCAGTCTTGAGTACTTGTTCCCGATGATGGGCGAGTGGGAAGGTATGCTGCGCGCCGATGCCAACTACTACGGTGAAAGTACCACAGCACCCACAGGCGATGTGGTTGTGCGGGACGACTGGTCTACGCTTAATCTGCGTGCCGGTATGCTTAGCGAAAGCTGGGAAGTAATACTGTTCGCAGATAACGTCACTGACGAGCGCGCCAATCTGTCGGATAACCGCTCGATTGCAGCGAATACGCCCGGACGTCCACGGATTATTACCAACCGTCCGCGGACTATCGGTGTGGAAGCCCGCTTGCGCTTCTAGCGTTAACCGTGACGACCATTGCGGCGGTCATGCCCGGGGCTACACAGCTTCGACGCATGATCGCCGTTTCTTTTTTTACCCTGGCCGGACTAACAGCCTGCACAGATAAAAACACACAGCAAGACCCTTCCCCTTCAGCCACCGTCAACCAGCAGCGCTTGCTGCAACTCGACAGCGAACCGGGCACCTGGCTCACCGGCGGTCGCGACTTTCAACAACGCTATTTCTCCCCTCTGGATGCCATCAATACTGAAAATGTGTCCGAACTGGGCTACGCCTGGCACTACGATTTTGACAGTGAACACGGCTTTGAGTCGACACCCAGCGTGGTCGATGGGGTACTGTATGCCTCGGGGCCAACAGGCACGGTTGTCGCGCTAAATGCACAGACCGGACAAGAGATATGGGCCTTTGCACCACAGATTAACCCCGCCTCTGTACGGCGTGTTTGCTGTGGCGTGGTCAATCGCGGGCTGGCCATTTGGAAAGGCAAGGTATTTGTCGGCTCTCTGGACGGCTTTTTGTACGCCCTGAATATTGAAGATGGCTCCGTTGCGTGGAAAATAGACACCATTACCGACCACCAGCGCGGCTATACCATTACCGGGGCACCCTATATTGCCAACGACCTGGTTCTTATCGGCAATGCCGGCGCAGAATTTGATGCCCGCGGCTATGTCACCGCCTATG
>JAUVBI010000113.1 GCA_030591305.1 Pseudomonadota bacterium | reverse complement strand
CTGGTCTCCAACGGCACCCACCTGACCGCGATAGAATTTCCACAGCGGCACAGTACAGTGGACAATGCCCGGCAACACATGGACAGCGTCCTGGCAGATTGCACACAGCAACTCACAGAATATTTTGCAGGGGTGCGCAACCACTTCGACCTACCCCTGGATGCGGGCGGGACTGTGTTTCAGCAAACCGTATGGTCAGCCCTGATCGCAATACCTTACGGAGAACTGCGCAGCTATAGCGACATTGCCAACACCATAGGAAAACCGAAGGCGGTGCGGGCTGTCGGCGCCGCCAACGGCCGCAACCCCATCCCCATCGTTGTGCCCTGCCACCGGGTGATCGGCAGCGATGGCAGCCTCACCGGCTTTGCGGGAGGCCTGCCAATGAAAACGCAGCTGCTGACCCTGGAAGGGGCACTGCTGCTCTAACGGGAGCCGGCGATAAAGGCTATCCAGGAAGCCTCAGTGATAAAACCCTTACCCCAGGAGGCCCATTGCTCCCCCAGCCCCTGATCGGTAATTTCTTTCACACTCATGCCCTGGTCAAGCCGAGACTCAACCAGCGCTGAGGTCTCAATAATCATGTTATGAAACCGGAGCAGATCGGCTTTGTTGGCCAGCACACCATGGCCCGGCACCACCATAGTGTCGTCGTCAATACGACCCAGAACTACCTTCACATTGGCAGCGTAGCTCTTCACATTCCCGCCGGAACCAAGATCAACAAAGGGGAAAGCACCGTTAAAAAAGTGGTCGCCCATATGCACCGTGTTCTCCTTGTTGAAGAACACAATGCTGTCGCCATCGGTATGCCCCCTGGGGAAGTGCTGCACCTCGATATCATCGCCATTAAAATGCAGGGCAAGACCCGTCTCAAAGGTAACGACCGGTAGCGCTACCCGAGGGCTGGGCTCCATGACAAGGCCCAGTGCTTTAATTTCCTGGCGGGTCGACATACGCTTGAGGACATTGTTATGGGCAATAATAACCGCCCCGCGCTCACCCCAATAGCCATTGCTACCACTGTGATCTTTGTGCCAATGGGTATTCAGGATAAAACGGGGCGCCGCCGATTTCATACCCAGCCCCAACAAAGCCTGCTCAAAGGAGAGGCCATACTCGGGGTAATCGTCATCAATAATTAATACGCCGTCATCTCCCACCGAGGCAACAACATTGCCGCCGCGCCCTCTGAGCATGTGTAAGGCACCTTTCAGGTGAGTGACAGAGACCGACAGCTCCTGCTCGCCGTCCTCAGCCACTGCCGGAACAATCGCAAGCACACCCGTTAGCGCAAAACCAAGTACTGCGGCTCTTACCGCCCCTCTTTTTGTGGAACACATCAGCACAACTCCTGTTCTATTTTTTTATTGGGATTGACCCCACCCATGACACCCCGGCACCGTACTAGGCGTTGAGATCGGGGATCATTTCATTCTTGAGGCGCTCAATGGCGTCTTTCAGGCGCAGCTTTTCTTTTTTCAGGCGCTGTAGCAGTATCTGATTTTTATAGGGGAACTCATACATTTCGGCAATTCGGCTATCCAGCGCCCGGTGCTGAGTTTGCAGTTCGAGTAAACGCATGCCCGGCGTGAACAATTCATTTGCCGCATCTTGTTCTTCGGGCGTATCGGTTTCGGGTGGTTCGTTCATTCGTTCATGTCGTCTGAAAAATTAATGTCCCTGTAAATAATTGCACCAGTGTGAAGCCAGACCGCAACACTACACCCACATGGATAAGTGATACAACCAATAGTCGGGCATAAACTGCGCATTGTTGAAATTACTCCTCTGCGGGGCTAAACAAGCCACGCCAAAGCGGATGATCGGCATCGGAAATGGCGTAAAAATCAGGGTTGAGTAAGGTCTCTCTGGCGTTATACCGGAAAGGCTCGCCGTCCATACCCAGCAAAGAGCCCCCGGCGGCCTCCAGAAGCGCCTGGCCCGCCGCCGTATCCCACTCGCAGCAGGGTGAAAACCTCGGGTAGAAATCCCCCTCGCCCTCTACCATCTGGCAAAATTTCAGCGCACTGCCGCTGTTGATGCGCTGGGTTTCACCCCATTTGCGATGCAGCCAGGCAAAGCAGGCTTCGAGCTGTGGTCCGCGGTGTCTTCGACTGGCAAGTACCGTTAAACTATTCCCCGCTTGCAGGGAACAGGTGGCGACCGGGCGCTGGGACCACTGCCCATCGGGGCTGTACTGATAACACCAGGCCCCCACACCGGGAATCCCGACATAAGCCTTGCGCGTTATGGGGACGTAGAGCACGCCCAGCACCGGGACATGATCGTCAATAAGGGCAATATTGATAGTGAATTCTCCCGTCCTGGCCAGGAACTCCTTGGTGCCATCCAGCGGGTCAACCAACCAGAAGCGGTTCCAGGAAAAGCGCTGTGCCACTTCCCCCGCCGTGGATTCCTCGGACAAAACCGGAATATCGTGGACCAGCTCTCGCAGGCCCTCTTCCAGGATATGGTGGGAATCCATATCTGCCCGGGTCAGGGGGGATTCATCCCCCTTGGCCTCAAACTCCGCCGCATGGGGTGCCTGATAATGCTCGCAGATAACATCGCCGGCCCGACGACACAGGCCGATGAGGGGGTTTACAAAAGCCTGTAGGTTTTCCACCATAGTTCCCGAATTAGAGTTAATGTGCTATCTACACCGTTACTTCCCACTATAACATGGGGCATAATTGTTAATGTCACCGTGACGGGATAGGAGGAAAAGAACTGAATATGATTGATTGGAACAGCATTGATACCGTGTTGCTGGATATGGACGGCACCCTGCTGGACCTGCACTTCGATAATTATTTTTGGACCGAGTACCTGCCCAGGGTCTATGCCGACAAGCACAATCTCAGTAAGGCGAACGCCTCGGAGCACTTGCATCAACAGTTCAATGAGGGCCAAGGTACCCTGGCGTGGTACTGCATTGACCATTGGTCAAAGCAACTGAATCTCGATATCCCCACCCTCAAACGGGAGATACAGCATATGATCTCACTGCGCCCCCACGCGCTGCAGTTCCTACAACAGTTGCACAAAAGTGACCGGGATGTGGTGATGGTGACCAACGCCCACCGCAAGACACTGGACATTAAAATGGATAATGTAGACATTACCCCGTGGTTCGACCGCATCGTGGTCTCCCACGAGTTGAATGCACCCAAGGAGGAGCAGGCCTTCTGGCACAAATTGCAGGCCCTACACCCCTTTGACCCCGTTCGCACCCTGCTCATTGACGATACCGAAAGTGTCCTGCACTCGGCCCGGAAATACGGCGTGGCCCATTTACTCACACTGCTACAACCAGACAGCCGACGACAAAAACGCATCGACACCGATTTTCCCGGCATCCATCACTTTGATGAAATTATGCCAGAGGGTTTACTGTGAAACACAAGCCGGAGAATGATGTGTTTGAACAACCCAAACTCCGGGTAGATAAATGGCTGTGGGCCGCGCGATTCTTCAAAACCCGCAGTCTCGCCAAGGCGGCGATAGAAGGTGGAAAAGTACAAATGGCCGGGCAGAGGGTAAAAGTGTCCAAAGAAATCAGCGAGGGTGATGAGCTTCACATACGCCAGGGCTGGGACGAGAAAATCATTGTGGTACTCAGTCTGTCAAGCCAACGACGCGGCGCAGCTGAGGCACGGCACCTTTATACAGAGACCACCGAAAGTGTGGAAAAGCGTGAAGCGGACGCAGCTGCCCGCAAAGCCGCCGGAGGTATGATTGATCGCCCGGCCAGGCGCCCCACCAAGAAGCAACGCCGTCAAATCCACCGATTCAAAGAGAGTTAAATCTGGGCACCAAGGCCCGATTGACCGAAGCCTACGTCGGTGACCTCAATGCCGTTTCTGCCGGACTCCTTAGCCCGGTAGAGAGCCTTGTCAGCCATCTCAACGAGCGTTGTGGGTTCCAGGTCGCCGTCGGGTCTTACCGTCACCAGGCCCTGACTAACCGTGATGTGAGAGGCCACTTCAGAGCCCTTGTGGGGAATTGCCTCGGCATTCACCAAATCACGCAGCCGCGTTGCCGTGCGCATTGCCGCCACATTGGAGGCCCCGGGCAGCACCAGAATAAACTCTTCACCACCATAGCGTGCAACCACCTCACCCGCTCGACTGGTGGCTCGCTGCATAACATCGGCCAATACCTGCAACACTGAATCCCCCGCGGGGTGACCGTAGGTGTCGTTGTAACTTTTGAAATAATCGACATCCAGCATGATTACAGACAGCGGCGCGCCACTGCGTCGAGCCCGGTTAATCTCCTCTTGCAGCGCGCTGTTCACCAAGCGCCGGTTACCCAGGCCAGTCAGCTCATCAATATTGGCCAGGTCGGTCAACTGCTGTCTGGCATCACGCAATTGGCGATTGCGGTCACGCAGGAACCCGGTCAGGTCACCCAGTTCCTGGGATATCGCCTCCCGCTCCCAGTTCATGGAAATCATATTTTTAAACGACACATACATGCGGTTTGTTACTAAAACCAGCACCGCACAGATCAGCAGCAGAAAAAGCCCAATAACCAGATTATAGGGTTGATCCCAGTAATGAACCAGACTCCACCAGGCCACAGGCCAGACCGAGCTAAACAAATAGACAATAAAATATTCCTGGATAGCCACCGTCACACCCAGTGAAATAGCGGCAATGATTACAATCACCATCAAAAATACATACTGCATGGTGACCGGGACTACAGTGGAGGCATATATATAGACCGCAGCCCACACAGCCCCGGTAAGCCCTGCCGAAGTTATAAGCTGCCAGTAAATTCGCTTCGAGTGGCTCTGGTAGCGTCGCTCCACTAGGGAATTACTCATAGACAGGGAGATTATCAACAGAAAGATGACAAAGAAGCTGGCCCACATCAGCAGATACGACAGCTCAAGAAATGACCAGAACATGAGCACTGTGATGAATACGCCCGCCATATGCACGCCCAGGGTAGCCACCCGGGCATTCTGCATCAGCATCTCCAACTGTGCGGCAAACAGCTCTTCTTTTGGAATATGTCGCTGGTAAATCATGATTGAATCGTACACTGAACCGACAATAAAATTAAGTTTTCGCCTAAAACCTGCCAACTTCGTCACAGTCAATCCCGCCATAATTGCCAGCGAGGGACATTTAAGACACACTTGAGGGCATTATGAGGTCGGAAGCCGTACTATGTATTCTTGGAAGACAATACGTATCGCCTGCGCAATATTGTTGCTGATACCCATCGTGCATTTGACAATCCTGGTCTCCAGAGAGGCCCTCGCCACCCTGAACTCATCACCCACAGTGTGGAACGGTGAACTGGATGTCTATGCCAGAGCGGACAGACTGGTTGAACGAGCGATGGACCCCATTGTGGTTGTTGGCGGCCGCAGAGTGCTGTTATGGCGCGGTGTCGAGGAGTTATTGGCACCCAGAAGCGTTCTTATGCGCGGTCTGGGCGATGCCACAGTTAATGATATTACATTCCATTACCAGCGGTTAATTGGTTTTTATCAGCCCGAAACCGTGGTCTTGCTGCCCAGCAACAGTGAATTTCATATCAGAGAGATGAACTCGGCTGACGAGTTAGTAAGAAAAATTCGCGAGCTGGTTGAATTGGACCTCAGCCACAGAAAGAGCGGGCATTTTTATGTGTTTGCACCGCTTAACACGCCGCTCTATCCTGAAGATCAAGCAAAGATAGAGGATGTTACCCGCCAGCTTAAATCCTGGGCGGCAGATAAGCCACAGGTCGATATTTTGGATGCCAATATCTTCCTATGCGACGAAAATGGAGCGGCCAAACCCGGTTATTTCCGACCGGATGGTGTAAACCTGAATGATCTTGGGTATTCCAGGCTGTCGATTTTGTTACTTACCCAGGTGGAGAAGAATAAGTCCGGCAGGCCTGAGAAGCATTAATAGTTGCAGCACGACACTAGTATTTTTTTACAAAGGGAGACAATGCCAGCAGTTGGGCCAGGTATAGCACTGTCGAAGAAGGTTTGAATTCACTGGATACAAGTGCCAACGGCCTCCGCCACCCCTTTACCCCTTCAAAATTTCTACAGTAGACATCCAGTGATGCTGGCACATTCGCACCCCTTTTCTGCAATCGGCGACTCAGTTCGCCAATAGCGGCTATCTTGGATTCAAAGACCCGCCGTTGGCGCTTAATAATCGACCAAAAATTAAAAATCTGGGTAAGAATATTTTTCGACCCTATCGTGTTCCCTGAATGCTGGCGATAGTGAACCAGTTTTTCAGGACAAAATCCAACGCAAGAAAATGCAGCAGCACAAATCCCCAACCACCAGTCATGATTTTCGAGATTATCAGGAAAAGGAAGTGCCAGCTTTAGCAACTGGGCATTCACAAGCAAAGAACACCCTGCCAGGTAATTCTGGCGAAGGAGTTCATCCACACCGAAAGCCCCAGTCGAGCCCTGCGCCGCCATAAAATTGCCCAGGGGGCCTCCCGTCGAATCAACCCGCTCCATGTCGGAAAATACCACCATTGGACGATTTCTCCCCTCACCTGCAAGCGCGAGTAAAACCTCCAGCTTTTGTGGCATCCACACATCGTCCTGATCGGCTAGAAACACATAGTCGGCACCGGAGCCCAAGGCGTGCTCCAGTAAATACTCAAAGTTTGCAACATGCCCGGCATTCCCACCCCGCACAGGTAACAATTTTATGCGCTCATCCTTACCGACAGCTCGCTGTATAATTTCAATCGTCCCGTCAGTGGAGCCGTCATCGGAGATTAGCAAATTCCAGTGCTGATACCCCTGCGATTGAATACTGCTCAACTGCTCGGGCAACCACTTAGCCCCATTGAAGGTGGCCATAACAATAAGAACGCCAAATTGGCTCACAAGGTTTCCAGCGCAGAAGCAAGGTGCTTTCTGATGACAGTACTGCCCAGCTTTCTGTCGTACAGCTCGCGGTTATTCATCTCGCTACAGATTTCGGAGTAGGACTCATAAACAGCCAAAATGCTGCCGGCAAGGGCTGCAGAATCTGCAGCGGGAATAAGAAACAAGCCCGCTTCCACCTGCCCTTTTAGTAACTCAGTAAATGCCGGTCCACTACGGGATATTAATATTTTATTACACGCCAACGCCTGGTGTGCCTTGTACGGTATAACGTTGCCTGCCTTGTCCGATTCACCAAATATACCCAACACACAGTGGGACGCATCAAGAGTTCGCCGCAACTCGGATGCCGGCATCAAGGATCTGTGCCAGTTCACGTTTGTGACGGCCATTTTTTCAATTTTCAGACTAATGTCGTCGGCCGTCTGGCCATCCCCTATCAGAACAAATCGAATCTGTGGATGAGAAGCCTGCAGTATGTGCGCCGCTTCAATAATTGTATCGACGCCGTGGAGAGGGATAAACGTTCCCCAGAACAGAACCACAAATTCCTCCTTCAGTGGCAGTGTTGGGGCAGGGTTCCATACTGACTCATCGATTCCAACAGGTATAACAACTACTCGATCTTCCACAAGGTCATATTGCTGAACCAACATCTCCTTTTGCTGGGCAGTATCAATAAAGACCATATCTGCCCGACGCAATGTCTGTCGCTCCAACCAGGAAACAAGCCTTGCGGCAATGCCCTTTTCAGCGAGCATTTTCCTGTCGGATACCAGGGTATCGTGTAAACATAGAAATGCATCGACCACCACGACCCTCTCACGAGTGCCCCAGGTCAGTAAACGCAAAAAAATAAAGTCCATATAGGCAGGATATGGGATGTAGTAGAAGCCGGCACCTTTCAAACTCCCTCTCTGGCTGGCAAGAGATAAAAAATCACGCACTATACCCACAGCTGTCACTGCCAGTCGTTTGAACGAGGACAGACGCTCATGATTACTGCGACCCATACCGGAACTCGATCGCGGCCTGACCTCCACCACCTTCGAGCAATCAACCGCCAACGCGTTAATCAGTGTCCGATTCCGGGAATAGAACTCTGAATCATCGAAACAACCAAAGACACACATTTTCCCGTAGCTGTGATGCGACAAGACCACCCTCCATCAACAATATTCCAACAGAAACATAGCAGGTTTTGGTCATCTTTGTCGAAGCAGTGAAAACCGGGGATGGCAAGAATACCGGAGTGCTATGCGCCACTTGGTGGACAATTTAAGTTAGAATTGCCTCATGTTGTCGGAAATTCCCCTACAAAAGCCCCACACCCCCATTTTGGACTCGATCGATCGAGGTGCCGTGCTGGGCAAGCTGGCCACGGAGACCCTGCTTGAGCTTGCGGAAGAACTTCGGGCATTCCTTCTCTATTCTACCGGACAAACCGGCGGCCACTTCGGAGCGGGGCTGGGTGTGGTGGAATTAACGATAGCCCTGCACTACGTCTACAACACGCCGGAAGACCGTATCGTGTGGGATGTTGGCCACCAGACCTACCCCCATAAAATTCTTACCGGGCGCATGCAACAAATGCACACTATTCGGCAGGCAGGGGGCCTGGCGGGGTTTCCCAAGCGCAGCGAGAGTGAGTACGACACCTTTGGCGTGGGCCACTCGTCCACCAGCATCTCGGCGGCAATGGGCATGGCACTGGCTGCCGCCAACCAGGGGGTTAACCGCAAGGCCATCGCTGTGATCGGCGATGGCGCTATTACCGGGGGTATGGCAATAGAAGCACTGGCCCATGCGGGACACGTGCGGCCCAATATGCTGGTCATCCTGAACGACAATCAGATGTCTATTGGCCATAACAAAGGTGGATTGGCTACCTACTTTGCCAAAATATGGGCCAGCAAGTTCTATATCAACATGCGCGAGGGCTCGAAAAAAGTTCTGGAGAAAATACGACCCGCCTGGGAACTGGCCAAGCGGACAGAAGAACATATGAAAGGCATGGTGGCTCCGGGTACCTTTTTTGAGGAACTTGGCTTCAATTACATTGGCCCACTGGATGGCCATGACCTTCCCGGCCTGATACATACCATGGAAAACATGAGAGACCTGGAAGGCCCGCAGTTTCTACACATCCGTACCATGAAGGGCAAGGGCTTTGCCCCGGCTGAAAATGACCCTGTCGGTTATCACGCTATTAACAAAATAGAGGCCAAACCCAAGGGCCCCCAGCCAACAAGCTCTCCCCCTGCACCTCCCCGCCCCAAGTACCAGGACGTTTTTGGGCGCTGGCTATGCGACATGGCAGAGCGGGATTCACGGCTGATAGGCATCACGCCCGCCATGTGTGAAGGCTCAGGGATGGTGGAGTTTTCAAAACGCTTTGCGGACCGTTACTTTGATGTGGCGATTGCCGAACAACATGCCATCACCCTGGCTGCGGGTATGGCCTGTGACGGGGCAAAACCTGTTGTCGCTATCTATTCCACATTTTTACAACGAGGTTACGACCAACTGATTCACGATGTTGCCCTGCAAAACCTGGATGTAACATTTGCTATCGACCGGGCCGGCCTGGTGGGACAAGATGGACCGACACACCATGGGGCTTTTGATCTTAGCTACCTGCGATGCATACCGAATATGGTTATTGGGGCGCCATCGGATGAGAATGAGTGTCGGCAGATGTTGTATACGGCGTATCAGTATAAAGGGCCTGCGGCGATTCGCTACCCTCGGGGGACTGGGCCGGGGGCGATTATTGCTGAGGAAATG
>JAUVBI010000111.1 GCA_030591305.1 Pseudomonadota bacterium | reverse complement strand
TTGCCTCGGCATTAATGTCCCAGTACCGCTGCTGTGCCGCTGAGGTGTTTGCCAGTTATGCCCAGCAGCGCGACGGTGTGCCGGAGAAGCCCAGTGCACTCCTGCAGGGCTTTGAATGGTTGCCTGCGCCCCAAGGGGATACCCTGGATGCACAGTGGGTAGCCTTACAGGAAAGCACCCCGGGCGAGCACATTGATGATAAGCAAGCACCACCGGTGGATGAAAAAGAGCTGGCAACACTGGTCGGCGGCAGCGGTTTGATCGAAGACCAGTCCCACTGTCCGTTCAGGGCTTTTACCCGGCGGCGCCTGGGTGTAAGCCCACTGGGTGAGGCGGTAGTTGCGCTGTCGGCTGCAGATCGCGGATCGCTGATGCACGATGCCTTGTACCACCTGTGGGGGTCATTGCGGGACAGTTCCCAACTTGCCGAGTTAAGTCCACAGGAGCAGAGTCTAGTCGTCACAGAAGCAGTAGCTGCCGCTATAGATGCCCTGCCATCGTATCGGCGGGGCGGCATGGGCCAGGCTTATTTCGAGCTGGAGGCTAACCGCCTGCACAGCTTGTTACAGGAGTGGCTGGCGGTTGAACGGCAGCGAACGGCGTTTGTGGTAATCGCGCGGGAGCAGGAAATATCACTGCAACTGGAGCAGATCAAGATTTCACTGCGGGCCGATCGTATCGATGAACTGCCCGACGGTGCGCGCTTTATTATCGATTATAAATCGGGTGTCAGCAGTCCTCTGGATTGGCTGGGCGAGCGTCCTGCCCGGCCCCAGTTGTTGCTCTATGGTTTGGCAACCGACAAAATCGTGGCCGGTCTGGCATTTGCGCAGCTGCGTACGCGGGACTGTAAATACGCTGGGGCGGGGCAGACCGATGTCGCACCCGGCGTACAGAGTGATATAGAGAAATTGGTGAAAAATAAAATGCCGGTGAAGGACTGGGAAGACTTGGCCGCGCTGTGGCGCGACAATCTCGAGCGCCTTGCGCGGGAGTTTGTTGCGGGCGATGCACAGGTTGACCCACTGAAAGATTCCAGTTGCAATTACTGTGGCCTGCAGCCTTTTTGTCGGGTGGGTGAGCTATGACAATTATCGATAAGGCTATTCGCGATAAAGCGTTGGACCCAACGTTGAGTTTTTGTGTGAGCGCACCGGCAGGTTCGGGTAAAACGGAGCTGCTTATTCAGCGTTATCTGGCCCTGTTGTCACGGGTAGAAAAGCCAGAACAGGTACTGGCAATTACCTTTACCCGCAAAGCGGCAGCGGAGATGCGTGAGCGTGTACTGCAGGCGCTACAGGAGGCTGTTGATGACACGCCCTGCAACAGCCCTCATCAACAACAAACCCGGGATTTTGCCCTGCAGGCTATGGTGGCCGACGGCGACAGGCAATGGAATATTATTCACAACAGCGCCCGGCTAAATATAAAAACTATCGACAGCTTCTGTAGTGCCCTGACGCGGCAGATGCCGGTTCTCAGCGAATTTGGTGGCCAGGCTAATGTGACCGATCACGCGGGGGAGCTCTACGCTGAGGCGGTGCAGGAATTATTCAAGTTAGTGGCAGGTGACAGCGTCATCAGTGATGACCTGAAAGCGCTCATGCTGCACTTTGACAATGACTGGTCGCGTTTGCAGGATTTGCTGGTCGCTATGTTGGGTAGGCGCGAGCAGTGGGGCAACTCCCTTGGGGTTCATCACCAGGCAGATGAGGCTGAAGAAAATCTGCGCCGCATAGTCGATGAACTGGTAGGGGATGCACTCGCCAGTCTCCAACAAAAAATAGCGCCTTACAGCAGTGAGTTATTGATGCTGCAAAACTATGCGGCAAAAAACCTGGAGGAAACGCCGCTGCCGCAATTTCCCGGAAGCAGTGGTGCTGACCTGGGGGCATGGCGTAAATTTCGTCAGCTTCTTTTGACCGCAGATAAAGCGGGGAAGTGGCGTGCCCAGGCGAATAAAACAATGGGTTTCCCTGCGGGAAAGGGAGAAAAACAAAATTACAAAGACAGGCTCAAAAGCACCATTGCCGAGTTACAGGGGGTTGAGGGCCTGCTGGAGAAGCTGGTTTCTGTCAGCAGTTTGCCAGAGATAGAGGCCAATAGTGATTCCTGGACGCTGGTGCTGCACTTGTCGCGCATCCTCCCCATGTTATCAGCCCAGCTACTGCTGGTTTTTCAACGTCACGGTACCGTCGACCACACCCAGGTTGCCCTGTCTGCGCTACAGGCACTGGGCACCAACGAACAGCCGACAGAATTAGCCTTGCGTATGGATTACCAGTTGCAGCACCTGTTACTGGACGAATTCCAGGATACGGCGATCAACCAATACGAGCTGGTTACCAGCCTCACCCGGGGCTGGGGCGAGCACAACGCGGCCAACCCTGACAATCCTCGTACCATTATGATCGTCGGCGATGGCATGCAATCAATCTACGGCTTCAGGAATGCCAATGTGGGTTTGTTTTTGCGGGCCAGACAAAAGGGCTTTAACGGTGTGGAACTGAAAGCCTTGAGCTTGCTGAGTAATTTCCGCTCGGATGAGGGCATCGTCGACTGGGTGAATAAAACCTTCAGTGTGGCTTTTCCCCGTGAGGATAATATCGCACGAAGCCAGATTTGTTATACCACTGCCACGGCCATAAAACCGCCTGGGCCAGAGGCTGCGGTGGGCCTGCACAGTTTTCGTGGCGAGAGTGCAATTCAGCAGGAAATTGATTTTATCTGCGAGCAGGTGCAAGCGGCGGTAGCTGACTCGAACTGTGCTTCAATTGCAGTACTGGCCAGAACGCGGGGGCATTTGCAGGGCATTCTGCAAGGTTTCAAGGCGTTGGGCCTAGCCTATTGTGCACAGGACATCGACAGCCTGGCAAACTCACATGTCATTGTTGATTTAATGAGCCTGTGCCGTGCACTGCACAACCCGGCTGACACCGTGGCATGGATGGCGATACTGCGGGCACCCTGGTGTGGTTTGACCTTGGCCGACCTGCAACTGCTGGCCAATAGGGGGCGGGAGTTCAGTCCCTGGGAAACACTGTTGGATGAGGCCAGTCTTGTCGGCTTGAGTGAAGATGGCCAAGCGCGCATGTGGCATCTGGTCTCGGCTCTACAGGTCGCGCGAAACAATCGTGACCGCCTGGCCCTGCGTGTTTGGCTGGAGCAGTGTTGGCTGGCGCTGGGCGGGCCCGGAGCAATACAGAGCCGTGAGCAATTAAACGATGCCGAGTGCTTTTTTCAGTTGCTGGAGCAGGCCGAACTCGAAGGGGAGGGGCTTAATCTCAGCTGGCTTGAAACCCGCCTGCAACGACTGTTCGTGAAAGCGGAGAGTCCGGACAGCAAGGTTCAGGTGATGACGCTGCACAAAGCAAAGGGCCTGGAGTTCGACTGGGTGATTATTCCCAGCTTGCAAAAAACAACACGGGCAAACACGCGGCCGCTGCTTAACTGGGATGAGCACAGTAGCGAGTCCGGGCACAGAGGGTTTCTGCTGGCGGCCAACGATCACAGCAGCGAGGCTGAGCCCAGCCTGTATAACTATCTGGAGCGCCAGCGCGGCAAGAAGGAAATTGAAGAAAGCACTCGCCTGCTCTATGTAGGGGCCACCCGGGCAGTGAGCCGCTTGATACTCACTGCCAGCCTCAATTATAACGAGGAAAAAGAGTCCTATACAAAGCCGCCTGCACGCTCCCTGCTGGGTAGAATATGGCCGACGTTTGAACAGCAGATGACGGAGCATGAGCCCGGTCCAGCAATGGAGCCCCAGCACTTGCCGACAGCTCCCATGTTGCGGCGGATTATGCTTCCGCAGGCTGCAAAGCAAGGTGTGGTACTAACATCACTCGAAGCGGCGCGCGACGATAACAATATTTTAAAACGCAGTCTCAATCGAGTTGAACGCGCCGTGGGCACGGTCGTACACCTGATGCTGGAACAGCTTGCCGGGCTTGCGGAGTTGCCCGACGACCTGCAGGGCTGCTATGACAGCTGTTGGAACCGGGGCCAAAGCGTATTCGAGCTTCGGCGTCTGGGCCTGAGTGGTACGGCTTTAGATCGTGCCATAATGGCAGTGGAAGCATCCATTACCCAGGTGTTGGGAGATGAGAGCGGGCAGTGGCTGTTATCTTCAGGCCACGCTGAAGCGTCTAGTGAGTTGGCTCTTACCTCTACAGGGGCAAGCGGTAAGCTGCATACGCTCATCATTGATAGAACATTTATCGATGCGCAGACCGGTGTGTGCTGGCTGGTCGATTACAAAAATAGTCAGCCCATGGAGGGTGAGCAACGCGAGGCATTTCTCAATCGTGAAGAGGCCAGCTACCGTTCGCAATTGATGACATACAAACGTGCACTACTGGGGTTGCGCGAAGAGCCCATACAATGCGCGTTATATTTTACGGCACTGGGCTACCTGCATCGGGTTGAAGATCTTTGTGACCAGGGAAACTTTGGTTAATGCAATCTGAAAGCTGCCGTTATTCCCGGGCGTGTATTAGCGAGTGGCTTTCCAGACAATAAACTTACCGTTTTGAGCCAATTTTTCTACCCGCTTGAACTGTCGTTTGAGTACCGGAAGATAGTTCAGGTGGCGGTTGGCAACCAGGCACAGCACTCCGCCTTCGCACAACCGGGAAGCCGCTTGAACCAGTAGGCGTCGGCCCACGGTTTCATCGACTGCGTGGTTGAGGTGAAACGGCGGGTTACACACTATAAGTTGAGCGGGGTCTCCCGTGTAGTTCAGCAAACCATCGCCGTGGTGGAACGCAATGGGCTGGCCGGGGAACAGCGTGTTGGCATTAACCCGGGCAGAGGCTATCGCCATCGCCGATTCATCACACAATAGAAGGTCTTTACACAGCCCCCTATGCAGTGCGCACAAGCCAATAATTCCGTTACCACAGGCCAGGTCGATAAGCGCCTCCACCGGCTCCAGCTTATCCAGATTCTGCAATAAAAAACGGCTGCCTATGTCCATTTTTTCCCGGGCAAACACATTCGGTAGGGAAATAAGTGTGCTGTTGAGTGTTTCGCAGTGGTATTTGCCAGTACCACAGTAGGGTGGCGGGCGTCTGCCATCCCGCGTGGCACTGAATAATCGCGCTTTGTGTTGGCCCCGGTGGCGCGCAGTGGGGCCGATGTAGGTTTCCAGCAGGTCTGCCGTTCCCGGGGACAAGTGTTTGTCCATCCCCGCCACCAGTACCGGGGTGCCAGCAGCTAGCAACAAGGAGAGTTGGCTGAGCTGGTATTGGAAGTAGGCGAGTTGTTTGGGTACTTTCATGAGCACGGCGGTATAAGCGTTTTCTGCCATACGGTTGGATAGGTCATCTGTGCTCCAGAATACTTTTATTTCCGCCGCGCCATTGTCGGTCAGGTTATTGTCCAGGGAAAGGCTCGCCAACCAGGAATCTGTCCACAGCGCCCCGGCGTGCAGTGCGACACACAGGGCGCCGAATTCGTCATTGACCACCAGCGTCTGATCGGCGACGTAGCCGCCAGCCAAGGCGGCTTCAAGCAATAAGGTATCAGCGCTGTTGTATGCCCGTCCTTGTTTTGCCGGGGGATATTGTCGCAGCCTGAAGGGGTCAAAAGGTGAAGCTGCCAGCATAAGGCGCTCAGGTCTCGGTGACCCACAGGGTGAGTTTTTGCCCGGGCTGCAGGTAGGTGTCGCGATTGAGGGAGTTCCAGACAACAATCTCGCTCACGGTCACATTGAACTTCCCGGCGATACGATACAGGGAGTCCCCCCGGCGTACTCTATAGCCCCTGGCCTGTGGCTCACCGCTGCTGGCCATGGCCAGGCTGGATTCCCAGGAGCTGCCAATGGGAATCATCAGGGTCTTGCCGGCCCTGATCAGGCTGCCGTTAATATGGTTGACCTGGCGCAGCAGGCCGACTTCCGTATCAAATTTTCTGGCGATGCGAATCAGGCTGTCGCCCTGACGTATACGGTAATGCTGCCAGCTGACCCGGTCGGCCTCTGTGAGCGTGGCAATCCCCGCCTGCATGCGTTCGGCCAGTGGGCCGGGAACGAGTAATTCATCGGGCTGCTCCGGCGAGGTGGCCCAGCGCAATTGTCCGGCGTTATAGGCCCGCAGTGTGGCCATGTCCATATCGGCCAGACTTGCAGCTCTTGCCATCTCTATCTGTCCGCCTGTATTAATCACAGTAAAAGCGGGGGAGTTTGCGATGGGGGGAAGTTCTACATTGAAGGTTTCCGGGTAGGCGACCAGGGCGCTGAGTGCAATCAGTTTTGGAATGTAACGACGGGTCTCAGAGGGAAGCTTAAGAGACCAGTAATCGGTGGCCAGCCCCTTGTCGCGATTGCTGCGCTGGGCCCGCCGGACTCGACCCTTGCCAGAATTATAGGCCGCCAGTGCCAGCATCCAGTCGTTGTCAAACTCCTTATGTAACGCCTGCAGGTAATTCAGGGCGATGTCCGTGGATTCCCGCAAATCGCGTCTACCGTCGTACCACCAGTTTTGTTCCAGCCCCAGGTAGCGGCCGGTAGCGGGCATAATTTGCCACAGTCCCGCCGCCTTCTGGGAGGATGTCGCAAAGGGGTTGTAGGAACTTTCGATCATGGGCAGCAGGGCAATTTCTATGGGCATTCCGCGTTTTTCGACCTGCTCCACGATGTAATACAGGTAGGGCTGGGCGCGGCCGGCCACCACCGGCAGGTAATTGCTCTGCGCCAGGAAATGGTCCCTGGCCTGGCCGATTTGTGTGTTGTGCAGGGTGTGCCACTGTAATTGCTGGCGTATGCGTACCCACAGGTCCTGCGGTGGCGGGGCCGGTGTATCAATGATGGCCTGCTCAACTTTTGGCGCACTCTTGGGGCCGACGACATTGCCTACTGATTGCTCTTCAGTTGGCCCCATTGATTGACAGGCAGACAGGATAATCAATGTAGAAAATGCTATAACTAATCTTCGTAACTTCATGAAATATATATACTTATTTTAATTAGTTTAATTAGTTTAAAATATATCTTTCCAGGCTCGTATGCTTGTGAACACTTCCTCGTTGTCTTCACCTTCCAGCTTGCCCTGTGCCGCCAGCGAGGCCCGCAGGCCTGCATCAGCGCAGCGCAGGAACGGGTTGGTGGCCAGTTCCAGTGCTAATTCTGAGGGCACAGTGGGTTCATTTCGAGCGCGGGCTGCCTCTGCCTCCACGATACGTTGCCGCAGGGCTTTATTGTCGGGCTCCACGGCCTGGGCAAAGCCCAGGTTGGCCATGGTGTACTCGTGAGCACAGTATACACGTGTTGTGGAAGGTAGTGCCGCCAGAGATTGCAGTGACCGATACATCATACCCGGGGTACCTTCGAACACTCGCCCGCAACCTCCGGCAAACAGGGTGTCACCACAGAACAGTAGCGGTGTTTCACCGGGGTGAAAGTAGGCAATGTGGTCCAGGGTGTGGCCGGGTACTTCCAGCACAGTAAGCTCAGCTCCCAGCACAGTGACAGTGTCACCTTCGCCCACGGTTTGCCCAATGCCGGTTATCGCCGGGTTCACGGGGCCAAAGACCTGTGGAGAGTATTCCCGCTGTAGCGCTTCCAGCCCCCCCACGTGGTCGGGGTGGTGATGGGTGATCAATATTGAGCTGAGTTCAAGTTTGAGCTCCTTCAGGGCTGCCAGTACCGGCTGGGCGTCTCCGGGGTCCACGACACAGGCCTGGCGACTGTGGGAGTCGTAGAGTAACCAGATATAGTTGTCGGTAAAGGCCGATATTGGCAGAACGACGAGTGTGGATTGTGCAGCTGGCATGGGGTAACTCCGTAGTGGCGTTGTGCGTATGGGTGGATTATGACTAAAGCTACCCGCCGGGGACAAGTGTAAATTCAGGATATTATTTCACAGGGGCACAAATGATGGTTTCAAGCTATATGAAATACAGTACTATGAGCGCCCCAGTCAACTGGACTCAGGCCACAATAAGATCGAATATGCGTGACGAAAGCTCTCATCCCGGTTCCCACCTTGAGGCTTGGTACCAGGGTAAAAATGGTCCCTATGTACTGGCGTCGCTGCGCGGTGCCCTGCAGCCGGTTCTGGACATTTCTTTTGGCTATCATATTCTGCAAATGGGCGTTGCTCGTGACTGCGCGCTGTACGATCAAAGCACCATCAATCATCGAATCTATTGTGCGGACCGGGCAGGCGCCCAGGTGAGCCTTGTCAGCCACAGTGATGAGTTGCCGCTGGAGAGCGACAGCATAGACACCTTAATTGCGCACCACAGTCTCGAGTTTGGCCCCAATCCGCATCGGGTGCTGCGCGAGATGCAGCGGGTGCTGGCACCACAGGGTCACCTGTTAATCGTGGGCGTGAACCCCTATAGCCTGCTGGGGGCAGGGGCAGCACTATGCCGTATTGCCCGCAATCCCCTGTGGCGAGCGCAACATTCGGTCAGCCGCCATCGCCTGACGGATTGGCTGCATTTACTGGGTTGCGAGGTGCAAAGTTGCAGCTATGTGTACGGATTGCCGCCCATAGGCGGGGGTAAAATACGCGAACTGCTCACCCAGGGCGATGCCTGGTCAAATGAACATAAGCTGGCCACGGGCGGCCTGTATGTGTTGCATGCCATAAAACAGGTCTCTGCATTGAATAAGCCACGCCTTCGCTTGCGGGAGAGGGGTGAGCGGCTGATTGGCCTGGCAGTACCCAAGCCGAGTGCAGCGCCCAGTCCGGCACCCGCGGTGCCGACGACTACCCGTTCCATTAAAAAATCTGGAGAAGCGGCAGCTTGAAACACATTGAAATTTTTACCGACGGCGCCTGCCGCGGCAACCCCGGCCCGGGCGGCTGGGGCGCACTGCTGCGTTATAACGGCGTGGAGCGCGAGTTGTATGGAGGCGACGGCGATACCACCAATAACCGGATGGAGTTATGTGCGGCCATAGAGGGCTTAAAGGCTCTCAAAGAGCGCTGCAAGGTTACTCTGACCACCGACTCTGTTTATGTCAAAAGTGGCATAAGCGAGTGGCTGGACGGCTGGAAAAAAAGAAACTGGAAAACTGCCGCAAAGAAGCCGGTTAAGAATGTAGATTTATGGCAGGCGCTGGATGAGCAGAACCAGCGGCATGATGTGGAATGGCGCTGGGTAAAAGGGCACAGCGGGCACCGCGAAAACGACATTGCAGATGAACTGGCCAATCGTGGTATAGACGAACTCAAAACAGGGAAGAGCTAGCATGCGGCAAATTGTGCTGGATACAGAAACTACCGGCCTGGAAGTGTCCAGGGGGCACAGGATTATTGAAATTGGCTGTGTGGAGCTAATCGATCGAAAATTGACGGGCAACCACTACCACCAGTATATCAATCCACAGCGCGACATCGACCAGGGCGCCATCGAAGTACACGGCATCACCAGCGAATCTCTGGCGGACAAGCCACTGTTTAAAACCATAGCGGGGGAGTTCTATGCGTTTGTGCAGGGCGCCGAGTTGGTTATCCATAACGCCCCCTTTGATATTGGCTTTTTAAACGCTGAACTGGACAGGCTGGAGGGAGGCTATCGCGACCTGGGTGAGGTGTGCAAGGTGGTCGACACCCTGCTCATGGCCAGGGCAAAGCACCCCGGCCAGCGCAATAGCCTGGATGCGCTTTGCACGCGCTATATGGTGGATAATTCCCAGCGCGACCTGCACGGCGCTTTACTGGATGCCGAGATATTGGCCGATGTCTACCTGACCATGACCGGTGGCCAGACAAG
>JAUVBI010000121.1 GCA_030591305.1 Pseudomonadota bacterium | reverse complement strand
AGGATACCTCTGCAGAATTCGTTTAAAGTCTGTGTTCAGTGGATTCAAATCCATATGAATAAAAAAATATACTTAAGTAAAGTACAGGGGTACTACCTATGTTAAGAAAAAATCGTCTGACAGTGGCGGTTTCTGCCGCTATCGGCCTGAGCACCATGGCAGTTTTGCCATCGGTAGCAAACGCCGAAGAGAAACTGCTAGAAGAGGTTGTTGTTACCGGCTCGCGTATTGCGCGTACCGACTTTGACAACGGTGCACAAATTGTATCGATGGACAGGCAGGAAATTGACGCACTGGGCCTGCCCACTGTCGCCGATGTACTGCGCTCCTCACCATTGAACTCACTGGGCTCATTCAGCGAGCGCTCCGGTAGCTCTGCCCAGTCAAACGCCAACATCGACCTGCGTGGCCTGGGTGCAGATCGTACTCTGGTTATGATTAACGGTCGCCGCATGACCGGCTCACCCAACACCGGTGCCGCCGCCATTAACATCAACATGATTCCCATGGCCGCTGTAGAGCGTATCGACATACTGGCTGACGGCGGCTCTGCCGTTTACGGTTCTGACGCTGTTGCCGGTGTTGTCAACATGATGATGCGCGACAACTACGACGGTCTGGAACTGCGGATCGGCTACGGTGACCGCAAGGAAGACGACGGTGAAGAAAATCAGCTGAGCCTGATTGGCGGCCTGAGCAACGACCGCGGCAACATCACTTTCGCTATGGAATACAGCGACCGCGATGCCATTTTTGACCGCGACCGCGAATATACCTCCGCCTGGGCCAGAGACACCAACGGCAACGGCATTATTGATGCCTACGTCGATACCGACGGCTACTCAATCTTCGGTAAATCCGTCTGGTTATATGACCCCACCACCGGCTATGACAATATTCAGGCAGCTAACGGCTGTGAAGACACCTCTCCCTGGTTGGGCGTGGTCGATTCCACCCTGGACTGGTTCCCATCAGTAGAAAAGTCGACCTACTGCATGTATGGCTACGCCAACGCATCAGCTAACAAAGCCAGCCTGGAAAAAATCAACACCTACACCAGCTTCCACTACGATATAAACGAGCACCTTGAGCTGTATGGAACAGCCCTGTTTTCACGGGTTGAGTCTTTCGGCCGTTATGCGCCCCCTGCCGCTTACTGGAACAATATGCCTGAGGACTACAAGGACGTTCCTTTCGATATCGACGCCTTGCTGGCCGATGGCTCTATCACCGAGTCACTGAACCCAGAAACCGGCGAAATGGAGCCCAACTACAGCCTCACCGGTTTCTACCGCTGGACCAATATTGGCCCACGCGATAACTACGTGACCGACACCCAGTATGATTTCGTATTTGGTGGTCGCGGCGACATCAACGATACTATGAGCTATGACGTGTATGCACAGAAGAGCCATTACGATGTAGAAGAGTTTGGCTACTACTACCTGTCATACCCCGGCTTGGACTACGTGATGGAAAGCGGCATTGACCCCTTCTCTGAAGAGGGTGCAGGCGCCATGAGCGCCACCACAACCCAGGATAACTTCACCGATATGGTCAAATACTACGGCCATATGCAGTTTGAAATGGGCGACTGGTTTGGCGGTGGCAACGTGTTTGCCCTGGCCGGTGTTGAGTACTTCGAAGTGGAGTACCAAAACCTCTATGACCGCGCTTCAGAAGCAGGCTTTGTCGGCGGTAGCGCAGGCAACTCCTCCAATGGCGATCGCGATGTGCTTGCCGTCTTTGGCGAGGCAATCATCCCTGTGGGCGACAGCATAGAAGTCAGTGCCGCTGTTCGCTATGACGATTACAGTGACTTTGGTGATAACATATCCCCCTCTCTGAGTGTTTCCTGGAACGTGCTGGACAGCCTGTCACTGCGTAGCCGGGTCAGTACCGGTTTCCGTGCGCCGTCACTGGATCAGCTGTATGGTCCTGAAACATTCTCTGCAGAAGATGCAACAGACTACTACAAGTGTGGCTTGCAGAATATTGCACCGGGTGACTGTCCTTCGGGCCAAATCGACACCTATTACTCAACCAACCCCGATGTAGATGCTGAAACCTCTACAACCTTCAGCTTTGGTGGTAACTGGGAATTCATTGAGAACTGGTCTATCGACCTGAACTACTGGATGGTTGAAGTTGAAGACACTATCTCCCAGTCAGGCACTCAAAGCATACTGTACGCTGAGGCTGCTGGCGTAGTGATGAACCCTAGTGATGGCACCTACGTCGACAGAGTGGGCGGTCGTCCGACGGTATACTCTACATACTCAAATGCCGGTGACACAAACGTTGAAGGCCTGGATATTGGCTTCCGTGGTTTGCTCGACACCGGTATCGGCACCTTTACTATGGGTGCCTTGTGGGCTCATCAGCTCAAGTATGAGACATCGGCTTACTACAAGGGTGCAGAGCAGGACCTGAAAGGGTTCTACCTGATGCCTGAAGACAAAGCACAGTTAGTACTGGGCTGGAACATGGGCCGTCATAGTGTGAGCTATGTTCTTGACTTTATCAGTAGTCACGCAGAGGCAAACACCATTGAAGTATCAGACTCCGGTACTGCCAAACTGGTGTCAAGTAGCGAGGAGCTAGATTCCTGGACCACTCAAAACATCGCGTATACATTTGATGGAGAGGGCTGGGGCAGAATCAAGATCGGTGCTCGTAACTTCACTAATGAAGACCCTGTTCTGGACAAGAGCGGCAAGTTCGACAGAGACCTATACAGCCTCTATGATCCAACAGGTGCCGTATACTACGCTGAGTACACTATTGAGTTCTAATAGCTCTCACATGGCCGACTCAGTAATGAGTTGCCAAGCGTAATCTTAAAGGGCCAACATTTGTTGGCCCTTTTTTTGTTTCAATTAACAGCAGGGGCAATAAGTGAGTTCCACTACCCACTGGGATGAGTTTTGGCAGCAGGGCTTTATTACAACCTTTGGCGGCTCACTTCCCGACAATTACGAGGGCAGTGTCAAGTCGTTCTGGCATAAGCAGTTCGAGCTGCTACCAGACCATGCGAAGCTGCTGGATTTGGCCACAGGTAACGGCGCTATTGCCACACTTGCACTGGTTTTTTCCAAGGCTCATCACAAATATTTTGAAATCGATGCCTGCGACAGCGCTACATTCAGTCACTCCACGGGCGATCGGACGGTCATCCATTTCCACGGCGAAACACCCTGTGAAAGCCTCCCTTTTGCAAACCACAGCTTCGATCTACTGACCTCCCAATTTGGAATTGAATACAGTGATTTACCCACGGCTCTCGCCGAAGCCCGGCGCGTATTGAAGGGCGGCGGCCACTTGTGTGCAATCACCCACAACAGCCATTCGAGCTTGATAAAAGAATCAATCGTTGAGCTGGCAGTCTATGAGCAGGCCCTTGTGCAGGTAGATATTTTTGGGCTGGTAGAAAAATACCTCAAGCTGCAGAATCGGCAGGGCAGAAAAGCCCTGAAGAAAAAGCTGGCGACCGAAATCAACCGCTCAATAAATCAACTGATATCCGATAACCGCCAGCACATTGCCGCCAGAGAAATTGTTTCCTGCCTTACAGAGCTCATTAAGGCCTCCTCATCAGCCGGCGCGGATAAGACCGTCACACAACTCACCACAGCGGCCCGAAATTTTGCAACAGCCAGGTTGCGCCTGAAGGATATGATAGAGGCGGCACTGGCTCAGGAAGATATCGAGGAGCTTAAAACCACGGCCCGGGACAGGGGGTTTTTCACTACTGAGGCCAACGAGTTTTGCGATGACGGAGGTGACATCATCGGTTGGACACTGAGGTTCAGCTAGCTGTCTGCTGTGAAATACCTTTACCCTGGCCCTGTAATACGCAGCCGTGCATACCCATATTATTGTGGCAATGCGATACAAGCTATTTTGTTGGGGGCAACCTGCCTGTTACCGGTCTAGCATCAACCGGGGAAGGCTGCTTCTACATCATCAGGAAGGCGATCATCCAAGTAACGGTCAATCTGTTCCATATAACCACGTCGAATCGACTCAGATTCGTTGGCCAGATGGTGTCCCGCTCCGGGCAGGTAGACAATTTGACACCGGGGAACCAGCTTGGGAATATCTTTCATATTCCTGCGCCAGGCCACGGTACCGTCCCGGTCTCCCTGTAACACCAATACCGGCCCCATACCCAGATCGCGCATGGGCAGGTCACACAACCACCGCCTCAAGGCCCCTATCCAACGCAAGGATATTTTCTGACTCGCGAGGGGGTCCCGACGCATAAAGGCCAAAAATTCTTTATCCGAGGAGTTTTCTGCAAACTTGCGCGTTATGCCATCAGTAAATCGATGCAGCAAAACATGGGCAAAGCGTACCAGTTCCCAGCCCTTTGGCCGCACCAGTGGCGCCAGAAAAACGCTCGCCTTAAACGGCCAGTTAGCCGTGCGAGAATATTCCATCAGGGCGGCGCAACCCGTACTCTGGGCCATGGTCCACCAGGGAAGCTCTGGCAACCGGGCCGCCGCCAGTACCGCGCCAATAGCGCGGCTATATTCCCTAAAATCGTCGATAACCGCCTGGTCGCCCGTTGACAGCCCGTGCCCGGGCAAATCGAAGATGAGGACATTGCAGCCCCGCGACAAGCCGAATTCAATCAGATGGCCAAACAAGCCGCTGTGGTCCATATAGCCGTGCATCAATAGCAGATTGCTGCTGGCGCCCGGCTGTACGTAACAATGAACTGCCAGAGAAAACTCTCCAGATCTCACCGTACCAATTCGATGCTCCACCCCCGCCATGCGCCGCTGAAAATCTATGCCATAAAATTGGCAGAACTCGCGCATTTCGGGGGAGGGCGCCGCACCCTCCGCCAAAGGGGGTAAGCTCTTGCGCAGCACAGCCAGCGAAGCGGGGGGAAACTGCGCCACTCTCAAATGTCCTGCCTAACTTTCACCCACCTATAACTTACCCGCTTCATAGGCCAGGTACATGGTATCCAGCGACTTGACCTTAATTTTATCCGCATGCCCGGCGGCGCCAAAAGCAGTATACCGTTCAATACAAATAGCCTTCATGGCCTTGATTGTTTCCTTGAGATAGGCACGTGGGTCAAAGGCCGAGGGGTTTTCCGCCAGAAAACGACGAACCGCACCGGTAGAGGCCAGCCGCAGGTCGGTATCAACGTTGATTTTGCGCACACCGTACTTGATGCCCTGCTGAATTTGCTCCACCGGAACACCATAAGTCTCAGGGATTTCACCACCAAATTTATTGATTATTGCCAGCCATTCCTGGGGCACCGACGATGAGCCGTGCATAACCAGGTGGGTGTTGGGAATGCGCTTGTGGATATCCATGATCCGGTCGATAGCCAGAATGTCGCCGGTGGGGGGACGGCTGAATTTATAGGCACCGTGGCTGGTACCACAGGCAATCGCCAGGGCATCCACCCCGGTGGCTGCAACAAAGTCGGCAGCCTCTTCCGGGTCGGTCAGCAGCTGCTCTTGAGTCAGGATACCCTCGGCGCCACTGCCATCCTCATCGCCCGCCTCACCGGTTTCCAGTGAGCCCAGACAGCCCAGCTCACCCTCTACAGAAACACCACAGGCATGGGACATCTCAACCACCAGGCGGGTAACGGCCACGTTATAGTCATAATCCATGGGGGTTTTACCGTCCTCCCCCAGGGAACCATCCATCATTACCGAGCTGAAACCCAGCTGGATGGAACGCTGGCAGATAGCTGCTGACATCCCATGGTCCTGATGGATGACCACCGGGATGTGGGGAAACTCCTCGATTGCCGCCGCCATCAGATACCGCAGGAAAGGTGCTCCCGCGTATTTTCTTGCGCCCGCGCTGGCCTGCATAATAACCGGTGAATTGGTCTCATCGGCAGCCTCCATAATCGCTCGGGTCTGTTCCAGGTTATTGACATTGAAAGCGGGGACCCCGTAATTGTTTTCCGCCGCATGATCCAGCAACTGCCGCAAGCTAATTAATGCCATGTCACTCTTCCTTCTTTGTAAGATGATTCTTTTGTTGTTCGGCCAGTAGCTTGCATTTAGCTACCACCCACCCGTTGTTCAAGTATCGCTACTGCCGGCAGGGTTTTGCCCTCCACATACTCCAGGAAAGCACCGCCGCCCGTTGAAATATAGGAGACCTTGCCTGCTATACCAAATTTATCAATTGCCGCCAGCGTGTCGCCGCCGCCCGCCAGGGAGAAAGCATCGCTATCGGCAATAGCCTGCGCAATTGCTTTTGTCCCCCCGGCGAATTGGTCAAACTCAAATACGCCCACCGGACCATTCCACAAAATGGTACCCGCAGCCATCAGGATATCAGTAATTTTTGCGGCTGTTGCCGGCCCTATATCAAATATCATCTCGTCATCGGTGACATCCTGTACCGATTTGAGCGTCGCCGGGGCGCTTTCAGAAAATTCCGGCCCCGTAATAACATCCGAGGGGATAGGAATCGAGGTCTTTTCCATCAAGGCTTTTGCTGCAGGAATCAGATTATGCTCGCACAATGACTTTCCCACTGGCGCTCCCGTGGCAGCGAGGAAAGTATTGGCGATACCGCCCCCCACAACCAGCTGATCGACCTTATCGACCAGAGATTCTAGCACGGTTAATTTTGTCGATACTTTTGAACCGCCAACAACCGCAACCATCGGCCTTCTGGGGTTAGCTAGTGCTTGCTCCAGGGCCGTGAGTTCTCGCTCTAAAAGTGGGCCCGCACAAGCGCGGGGGGCAAATTTTGCCACCGCATGGGTCGACGCCTGGGCCCGGTGGGCGGTGCCAAAAGCATCCATGACAAAGATGTCACAGAGTTCAGCATAGGCCCTGCCCAGGGTTTCGTCATTCGACTTTTCACCGGGGTTAAAGCGCACATTTTCCAACATGACAATTTCACCAGCCCCCAGCTCTATGCCGCTTTTCCAGTCGGCAAGCAACCTGACCGGTTTGCCCAGCAGGCCCGACAGGTGGTTCGCCACCGGCGCCAGAGACAGCGCCTGATCGAACTCTCCCTCGGTTGGCCGACCCAGGTGAGACATCAAAATGACAGCTGCCCCGGCTGTCAGCGCTGCTTCGATTGTAGGCAGTGCGGCCCGAATTCTGGCATCACTGGCCACGGCACCGTCTCTGAGAGGCACATTGAGGTCTTCCCGGATCAGCACCCGCGCGCCACTCAATTCCTGGTCTTTCATCAGATCCATCTTCAAACTCATCTCTCTGCCTGCTCTCTCTATCTGGGTTACTGGGTTCTGGAGCCCCAGAAATTCGCTACATCCAACATCCGGTTGGCATAGGCCCACTCGTTGTCAAACCATATCAACACTTTCACCAGGCGTTTGCCACTCACCCGCGTCTGGTTGGCATCGACAATACTGGAGCGGGCATCATGGTTAAAGTCGCAGGAGGCAAGAGGCTCGGTGGTATAGCCCAATACCCCTGAAAATCTGTTGCAAGCAGCCGCTTCCAAAGCCCTGTTGACGGTTTCTACATCGGTATCCGTTGAGGCGATAATAGTGAGGTCCATAGCCGACACATTGAGTGTGGGAACACGCAGCGCCTGGGCCGAAAAACGCCCCGCGAGTTGCGGCAATATTCTATCAATGCCCAGAGCCAGGGCCGTGTCCACAGGAATAATAGACCGGGAGGAAGCCCGCGTCTTACGTAAATCTGTATGGTGGTATGCGTCCAGCACGGGCTGGTCGTTCATGGCAGAGTGGATGGTGGTCACGCTGCCGCTCTCCACCCCCACCGCATCATTCAGGGCGACAATCACCGGTACAATGCCATTGGTCGTACAGGATGCGCTGGATACTATGCAATGTTGCGCTTGCAGTACGGCGTGGTTAACCCCGTACACCACGGTCGCATCGACATCCGCCTGGGCCGGCTGGGAAAAAAGAACTTTCTGCGCGCCGCTATCAATATGCTTTTGTGCCGTCGCCCGATCGGAAAATGCGCCGGTACACTCCAGCACAATATCCACCCCGAAATCCCTCCAGGGTAAGTCCTCGATTTTCTCCTGATGAAGCAGGGCAATTGCATTGCCGTCAACGCACAGCACTTCACCATCACAGCTGACAGCACCGGGAAACCGCCCGTGGGTGGAATCATACTTTGTCAGATGCTCGACGGTGCGCGCATCGGCCAATTCGTTAATCGCGACAATTTCCAGGGAGGCGCGCAATTCGCTTTCATGCAGTGCCCGCAGCACACTGCGACCGATGCGCCCATAGCCATTTATCGCCAGCTTTAACAAGGGTATAGCAGCACATCTTCAACAGTAGCTACGACATTGTCGACAGTGAAGCCAAAGTACTGCATCAAATCATTAATGGGGGCAGACTCACCAAAGGTGGTCATGCCTACTACACGCCCATCCAGGCCGACAAATTTGTACCAGAAGTCTGCGTGCAGCGCTTCCACAGCCACTCTGGCCAGCACGTCACTGGGCAGCACCGTCTCACGGTACAGCGCGTCCTGCTGCACAAATACTTCGGCACAGGGCATGGACACAACGCGCACCTGCACGTCTTTACCCGCCAGTTGCTCTGCCGCCGCCATAGCCAACTGCACTTCGGATCCGGTGGCGATCAGGATAGCATCGGGTGTTCCGGCAACATCGCGCAATATATAGGCGCCCTTTTCAATATCTGCAACCTGCGCCTCGCTGCGAAGCTGGTGGGGTAAACCCTGACGAGAGAAAATTAATGCCGAGGGGCCATCGGTACGCTCAACGGCGGCTTTCCAGCACACCGCAGATTCCACCGTGTCGCAGGGGCGCCAGGTTTGCATATTCGGGGTGGAACGCAGTGCCGT
>JAUVBI010000052.1 GCA_030591305.1 Pseudomonadota bacterium | reverse complement strand
TCTTTTTTTGGGTTGAAATCGACCTCTTTCAAAAGGCACTTTAGGGGTTTGAGGCAGCCTTGTATATCGCCGACGACGTAGGTGCTCATGGCTTAGAGGCTTCTGCCAATGCTGCCACCGCGTTCGCCATCGCAATAAACTGGCTTAACTCCAGCGTTTCTGAGCGTGCCCCCGGGTCTATGCCCAGCTCTTCCAGTTGTCCGTCATTCAATATGCCTTTTACATTGTTGCGCAGGGTTTTCCGGCGCTGGGCAAAGGCAGCTCGAACGATGCGGCGCAGCACAGCTTCATCACATTTTTCCCAGGGAGATTTTTCCCAGGGTTCCAGGCACACGATAGCCGATTGCACCTTGGGGGCGGGGGAGAAGGCGCTGGGTGGTACCTCGAATAGTGACTCCACCCGGCAGTGATATTGGGTCATGATGCCCAAGCGTCCCCAGTTTTTGCTGCCGGGCGTCGCCGACATGCGGTTCACCACCTCCAGTTGTAACATAAAATGCATATCGCGAATGAGGGGGGCATTTTCCAGCAGCTTGAAAATAAGCGGGGTGGAAATATTGTAGGGCAGGTTGCCGACAATGCGCAGCGAGCGCTCGCCGTGACCCAGTTGAGCATAGTCAAACTTCAGGGCGTCTGCGCTGTGGAGAGTAAACCGGGGTGAGGTACCGTGGGATGCCAGCAACCCCGGCACCAGGTCTCGATCCAGCTCGATGACATCCAGGTCACAGCCACTGGCCATAAGCAAATCAGTGAGCGCGCCCTGCCCGGGACCGATTTCTATCAGATGATCGTCAGTTAACGGATGAATGGCGCGAATAATGCGGTTGATAACGCCGTCATCGCGCAGGAAGTTTTGGCCGAAGCGCTTGCGGGCTCGGTGGGTTGCGGGTGCTTTGCTCATTTGGTGTATTGTAACGTTTTTTGGCAGTGGTAGATGTATGCCCTGGGACAAAAGGACTGGTGGTTTATGCTGGCTAGTTTTCCAGCATCAGTCCGTCTACACGACTAAACGCTCTGGTATTGCTGCTTACCCTCGTCCAGCCCCCGGCTCATCTCCTGGAAGCTCATCCAATAGCAGCAAAAGGTCGTCCCAGGACGTGACTACAGGCTCCAGAATTATTCTGCTGCCCTCCTTGTATATATTCACTTCATCACCGGGCATACAAAAGGCTGGGGGCAGGCGAACTGCCTGCGTATTTCCCGACTGAAATAGCTTTATGGTTTCCATGTTGTACCTCACATTTGTGTATGTGTATCACTTCCGTGTGGCTAACCACAGTAGCGCAGTGCGCCGGGTAATGGCACATCAAATGAGACCATGTTGAAGTCTTGTCTGGATTGACCAGACCGGGATTGCCAGTGAGGGGGTGGAATATCAATTTTGGCCGATTTCTATGACCCATATCCTTTAAAAAAAATTCTGGTAAACTCCCATACCTATAAGCCTTTTCACACACCCACCAATCTGGCGCTCTGTTTTTACCCATGACCCTCGCCCACTACTTTCGCCTGATTGATGTTCAGGCTCGGATGCTGCTCAAGGCAGATGCCTCCAAGTTTATATTGGGCTACCTCTGGTGGTTTCTGGAGCCGCTGTTGTGGGTTGCAGTATTTTACCTGGTGTTCAATGTAATCCTGGACAACAAGGGAAGATCGGGCAGTGAATTTCTACTATTTCTGGCCTGCGGCAAGTTTGCGTTTATCTGGTTCTCTAAAACGGTGACACAAGCCTCCAATAGTATTGTGTCGAATAAGAGCCTGGTGAGCAAAATTAACATCCCCAAGTCCATGTTTCCCATGGCTGTGGTGCAGGAGAGCCTTTACCGGCAGGCCAGTGTTTATCTTTGCCTGTTTGCCATGCTGGCCGCATTTGGCACGCCAATTACCGTCGCCTGGTTGTGGTTGCTACCCGTATTATTAGTTAATTACCTTCTTATCGTCGCCTGCTCACTGGTGGGGGCCTATCTTGTGTGCCTGGTGAGAGATATTAGTAACGTGATACCTCTGGGAATGATGTTTCTTCTCTTCACATCTGGCATCTTCTGGGATATTCGCAGTATTGGCAATCCGGAGAAAACAGAACTGATACTGGCTCTTAACCCCCTGGCTTTTATGCTGGATGCTCATCGGCAGGTGTTGTTGCACCAGAGCATGCCCGATCTTGCCCACCTGTTTTTTATAGCTATGGGTGCCACTTTGGTGAGCTTAGCAATGCTTGGCTTGATGCGTAAAAATAATCAATTTCTGGCACTCAAGGTATTAACCTCGTGAGCGTTGCCAACAAACCAGTGATGCTGGAGCTGGACAGGGTGTCGCTGAATTTCAGCACCAGCAAGGACACCTTTGACCACGGGGTGCACCACGTGCTGGATGAGGTCTCATTCAAGCTATACGAGAATGAAACCCTGGGAATTATTGGCCGTAATGGCGCGGGTAAAACGACCATGTTGCGGATTATGGCGGGCATTCTTGCACCCACTAGCGGTACCGTGAATATGAAGGCTGGTAAGACTTCATCCCTGCTGTCAATTGGCCTGGGTTTCAGGGGGGATCTTTCGGGCCGTGATAATGCACTGTTGGCGGCCATGTTACAGGGCTCTACTAAAAAGCAGGCGCGATCGTACCTGGAAGAGATCAAGGAGTTCTCTGATCTTGGGGACTCTTTTGAAGAACCGGTGAAAACCTACTCCTCAGGCATGCGCTCGCGCCTGGGTTTTACCACTGCCCTAATGACACACGTTGACATTCTGTTAATTGACGAAGTGCTCAGTGTTGGCGATGCGCAGTTCAAACAGAAGGCCGCGAGTGCGATGAAAGAGCGGATTGGGGGTGAGCAAACCGTAGTTTTTGTGTCCCATTCTGACCCTCAAATTGAGGAGTTATGTGGCCGGGCTATCTGGATTGACCAGGCGAAAATTGCCAGTGAAGGGGAGGCGGGGAAAGTGCTGCAGGACTACCGGGAATCTATTACGCGAAAAGTAGCAAAATAATTTCTTACGCTACTGCAAACCGGTAAAGCGCCATTATTATGGCTATGGCGCCATCGCCCCCGAGCTAATCAACTCCGCAGCAATCGGCTTCGCAGCCTCACGTATGGTGGGCCAGTCTGCCAGTGCCACGGCAAATTCACCGGCATAGACCCGAAACTCATCGAGAATTTCCTGTGCTTCATAGCTACCTGGAATGCCCGGTATGTCCTCCAGGCTGGCTGTTGTGCCCGTGGCTGCTGACAAATTATTCAGGCTCTGTTGCAGGTAGTCCTGCCAGGCCTGGGTTTTGGGTGATGCCTCTGCCAGTTTTGCGCTGAATTGCTTGATTTTTCTACGCTGGTTTTCTGCAGCTTCGGTGCGGTAACGGGTAAGCAGGCTCCGGTCGGAGGTTTCACTGAGCTCCTTCACCCGTTGTGCCAGACTGGTCAGCCGCGTCTCCGCGGAGATGCCAGTTTCATACAGGGTGTGGTCGGTCACATATTTAGCCAGGTTGATGCCGCCTTTACCGCTGGCGGGTTTATTATCTTCACCGCCGAGCCTCTCTTCTATGGAGAAGTGGGGTACGCACCAGTCGTACTCGAGCACTGTGCTCTGGGGGTGCAAATACTCCACCATGGCGCCAAATAAATAATCCTCTCCGCGGAAAACGGGAAAGTAGGGCGGTAATAAGTGTGAGTTATCCAGGCCTGTCACCTGTGAGATTACCGCCATTTTAGTAAATTGGGGCCTGGGCTGGCCCATCCAGTAATGGCGGTTTGCCAGCGCCCCTTTCAATCCGCCCGGAGATGCCAGCATGCGCTGCGCAGAGGCTGGGTCTACGGTATATACCCAGTCTGTTTTTGGCGTACCAGGGTCGCCCATGGTGCCGCTCTGGGTGATCAGTATGGGCGAGCTTGCATGCCACTGGCTCAGAAAGGCCGCGTTGGCACCTTGCAGGTCCTGTGTTTCCAGCTCATTTATTCCCAGCTTGTCTATGGCTTGTGACATGGTCAGGCCCAGGCATTGGGCGTGACCGGTGAGGGGGTCAAAATCGGTTTTTTCCGTACGCGCCAGAATATCCTGTTCCGAGGTATAAAATTCTACTTCCCTGGCGGTATCGCCAAAAGCGATGCCCTCACTTTTGTAGGGTGAGGCCACAGCTGCACATATCACGTCATCATCCATCACGATGGCACGGCTATCGACAGAAAGGAGTAAACATAGTGTCCGGGCCAGGCCGTAGCTCTCTTTTTCGGCCCAGCGTTTGCGGTCTATCAGAAAGCGTATGCCCTGTGCTTTATCGGGCAGTTCTTTTATCAGTGCGTTGAGCAGCTGTTCCTGCGCTTCGGCCCCTACATAGCGCATATCGCGCGGGCTGGTGAGGTTGAACTGCTGCACAATCTCACGGTTTAGCGTGGCATTTTGCGGGTCGCGGGAATCGTCTATCAGAAAGATTTCTTCGTGGCGGCTCAGGCTGCCGGCAAATAGCATGGACTGTGCCAGTCTTTGCACCGCTTCCGGGCGGTCACAGGTGATAATGAAAACTCGTGTGCGGGCCAGGTCGGTGGCCGTCGGCACATCCTCGGGGCCAATGCGTTTACACACTGCCTCGGCGCTTGTGAGCAAGCCTGCATCTCTCACCATTTCCAGCACTTTGGTGACATCGGTCTGTTGTCCGGCGAGTTGTGGGATGCTTGTTGTGAGTATTTCCACATGTTTTGACAGGGTTTGGAATGTAGTGCACGAGGCCAGCGCCAGGGAGACTTCGGGGGCGACGATTAACTGCTTGTCGCTGAGTTTGTGTATCAGCAATACACCGCCGCTTTGCAGACTCACCCGCTCACAGTCTACGAAAGCGTAGAGGGGGGCATCGACATCCGGGGTATTGGTGCCGGCAGGCTGGGGTGCCGTACTGCCGGTCTGGTATGAATAGGAGATGCTGGTGTCGTCTGCCATGGGGCGCTCTTGGTGTCTTGGAGTGGCGGCTATTTTAGTGGGCAGGGGTGTAAATGACCAGTAAATGCCAAAGGTGGCTGAATGTGACGTGTAGAGCGCAAATTACCTGTGGCAAAGTATCCATATTCATTATGGATTACTGGGAGTACCATGGCTGCTGTAGCATTTGATACATTAAAGGTTGCCCGTAGGCTGATTGCCGCGGGAATGCCGACCCGACAGGCCGAGGCGCAGGCGGAAGTAATGGCTGAAGCATTTGTTTTTAATATGGATGCCCTGGTAACCCAGGATTATCTTGATGCGCGGTTTGGCGAGCAGGATGCTCGAATTGAAGCCAGGTTTACAGAACAGGATGCTCGAATTGAAGCCAGGTTTACAGAACAGGATACTCGAATTGAAGCCAGGTTTGTTGAGCAGGATGCGCGACTGGAAAAGTGTTTTAGCCAAATCGACCTGCGATTTATTGAGCAGGATAGTCGACTAAATGTGCTCAGCAGCGACATGAACGGCAAATTCCGCCTGGTGTTCTGGATGTTATCCGCTCTTATTGCCACCAACGCGGCGATTCTGCCCATGGTATATAAATTAGTGAGCTAGCCCCCATTCAACTCAACCGCCGTCTCAATAGCACACAATAAACTCCCCGGACTCGCCTTCCCCGTACCTGCTAAATCCAATGCCGTGCCGTGATCTACCGAGGTGCGAATAATGGGTAATCCGAGGGTAATATTTATGGCCTCACCAAAGCCGGCGTACTTCAGAACCGGCAAACCCTGGTCGTGATACATGGCCAGTACCGCGTCTACCTGCGCCAGCACCTTGGGGTTGAAGGCGGTATCTGCCGGTAGCGGCCCCAGTAAATTCATACCTGCTGCCCGCAGATTTTCAAGTGTGGGAATGATGGTGTCTATTTCTTCCCGCCCCATATGGCCGCCTTCCCCTGCGTGGGGGTTCAGGCCAAGTACAGCGATGCGAGGATTGGGCAGGGCAAATTTGGTCTTCAGGTCGTTGTGCAGGATGTTGAGCGTTTGTTCCAGCAGATCATTGGTTATGGCGGCGGGAACTTCGCACAGGGGCAGGTGGGTGGTGGCGAGCGCAACGCGCAGTTCTCGCGTGGCCAGCAGCATCACCACTTTTTCGGTGTCTGTGGCCTCGGCCAAAAATTCGGTATGGCCGGAGAAGGGGATGCCAGCGTCGTTGATTACCGATTTCTGCACTGGCGCAGTTACCATGGCATCGAAACTGGCTTGTGTTGAACCCTGAACGGGCTGGCTGCCCAGGCCAGCCGAGTGAAGGCAGCCATCTACCGCTACCTGCAGGGTTTCCAGAACATACTCTGCGTTGGCCGTGTTGAGTGTGCCGGGGATACAGGGCTCGGCGATTGCAACAGGCAATACATACAATAATCCGGCTTTGTGTTGGCTGGCGGGCTGTGCAAAATCAATTTCCTCTAGCTCTATGCTCAGGCCCAGGCATGTCGCGCGCGCCCGCAACAGCTCGGGGTCGGCAATGGCCACCAACTGGACGGGAACGGCCAGGCCCTGCGCAGCAATGGCCAGTACAATATCCGGGCCAATACCCGCTGGCTCCCCAGGGGTAACTGCAATTCTTGCGATGCTGGTTTCACGGGCCATAAGTGGTTACGCTCCCGGGTGAAACGCTTTGATTACTTGATATCCACAAAGGCTTCATCGCGGATTTTGCGCAGCCATGCGTCCAGCTCTTCCTGGTATTTGCGGCTGTGCAGATATTCGTTGGCCTTGCCACGCATGGCCAACTCGGTCATGTCCTGGTCGCGTCTGCCGGTAACTTCCAGAATATGCCAGCCAAACTGGCTGTGCACCGGGTCGCTGATCTCGCCGATTTCGGTGCGGGCCATGGCAGCGTCAAATTCGGGCACCATCTGCCCCTTCATAGTCCAGCCCAGGTCGCCCCCTTCCTGTCCAGAGCCGATATCTTCAGAGAATTCCCTGGCCAGTTCGCCAAAGTCCTCGCCCGCCTCGATACGTGCCCTGAGGTCTATGACCAGCTGCTCGGCCTGGGCGTCTGTCAAGATCTCCGAGGGTTTTACCAGGATGTGGCGCACTTCGGTCTGGGCGACTATTTGCTCGCCGCCGCGCTTGTCCTGCAGGTAAACCAGGTGATAGCCACTGTCACTGTGCAGGGGGTCGGCAATTTCGCCGACCTTGAGGGTGGGGGCTATGTCACTGAATAAGGAGGGCAGGTCAGCGCTTCTACGCCACCCCAGGTCGCCGCCGCTAAAGGTGTATTTACCGTTACTGGAAGCGATCACCTGGTCAAAGGGTTCGCCGGCGCGAATCCTGGTGGTCATATTGTCGACATACAATTTAGCTGCAGCGTCGTCGGACTCGGAGGCGTCGGGCGCCAGGGGAAGTAGGGCGTGTACCAGACGGTATTCTGGCTGGGTCAGGGCCTGGCCCTCTTCGGTCGCCAGGAAATTATCGATTTCCTTGTCGGTTATCTGAATGCGCTGGTTTACATTGCCAGTCTGCACCCGTTGTAACATCATCTCGCGGCGGATATCTTCTCGCATTGCCACGTAGGACTGCCCATCGGCTTCCAGCCGCATTCGAAACTGCTCCAGGTTCATGCCGTTCTGGCTGGCGATACGCCCTACCGCCGCGTTGAGCTGGGCGTCGCTGATTCTGACACCTACCCTGGCAGCCAGTTGTAGCTGAATATTCTCCAGGATCAAGCGATCCAGGGTTTCTCGTACCAACTCGTCCTCGGGGGGCATCTCCATGCCGCGGGCCTCAAGGTTCATGGTAACCGATTCCAGACGGTTACGCAGCTCACTGGCCATGATGACGTCTTCGTCAACAATGGCAACGACCTGGTCCAGTATCTTGGTGGCAGCGCGTACTATCGGCGCTGTGGTCAGGCTCACGGCCAGGCCGATAGCAATTGCTAGTGCTAGTGCTTTAATATTCACGTTCGTCAAAACCTCTAATCATTTCCTCAAGAATACCAGTGACGCGGCTACCAAAGCCGCCCATGCCCTTGAGTATAAATTGAACCTGTGTCGAGTCTTCCCGTTCCAGGTTGGGATTGGTAAAGTCGGGAATCTGGCCGGGAACGTTGTCGACATAGCGCAGGTGTAGTAAACGTACCGTCCAGCAGCAGCTATCATATTCCAACCCGAACATATCTTCTATATTGGTTTTTGCCTCAAGACTGTAGCTCCAGCTGGCGAATGCGGTCCAGTTTGAGGTCAGGGGCAGGTAGGTGGAAAGCGTGAGTTGTTCGGTTATTGGTTGAGCGGCTGCGAGAAGCCCCAGGGGCCTGCGAAAGGTGTAGCCAACGTTGTAAATGGCCGCGTTGTTTGCCTGATAGCTGGCCTGTATGCTGCCGCTGTTGACGTTGCCAGAGTATGGGTCCCAGACGATATTGCCGCGAATATCCATGTGACTATTAGGGTTGAATGTGAGCTCTGCTGCCAGCTCCGAACCAGACTTATCCAGGATGGGGTCGGTAGGGCGCAGCCGTACCTTGCGGTCATCAAAGTAAAAAATCTGGCCAATGCTGGCACTCATGTATTCATGCCCGTCGTCGTCACCAATAAAGCGGGTGGTAAGGCCTACAGATAACTGATTGGCATCATCCAGCCGGTCGCGGCCACTGAAGCGGGTTTCCCGGAACAGTTGGTTGTAGGTAAAGGTCAGCTCCGCGGTATCGAAGTCTGGCTGGTCCAATTGATCCGAATATTCGCTGTACAGGTAGTACAGCCTGGGTTCCAGAGTTTGAATCAGGCCCTTATCGGCTATGTGGGTGGGGCGCTCAAAAAAGAGACCGCCGTCCAGGCTGGCCAGTGCAGACTCCGATGAGGGTGTGCTGCTGTCCAGGGGTAGTTTTCCTGGCTCCAGCTGGTAGTTCAGTACCCGGTACTTAACCTGGGGAGTGAAAAATCCCTGTTGCCAAAGCATGGGGTAGTTCAGCCCGGCCTCTGCATACACCCGCTCTCCGGTGACCTGGTTGAGGTCGGTATCAAAATCAGAGTACTGGCCCAATAGTATGGGGTTGAAGTGAAAGGGCTCGTTGCGACCCCGGTATTGCCCGTTGATCTGGGGCAGCTTTTTATAGTCGTTATTAATGTCATCTGCCAGGGATTGAAATTGCTGGACCTCTGCCTCTATCAGCCAATTGTCACCCAGGTAGTCCATGGTGGCGCGTTGCAACAGGGCCGTCTGGCGCTTCGAATCCAGGCTGGAGCTGTCCAGGTCCTTGATGTAGTTAACATCGCTGGCCTTGCTGTAGTCCACCCTGGAGCGCCAGCGCTGCTGTAACAAGCCATTGTGTTTTACGATAGCTACCCAACGATCGGCGTTGCTGTCCAGCGGAAACTCTTTCTCGTAGAGCTTGTCGTCGGCCATAAAGGCCCCGCCTACCGACCAGTAGCCAGCGTAGTCGCCCAAATAACGCAGGTTCAGCTCATTATTAATTCCGCGCTTCTCGATATAGCGTGGCGTATAGAGGGCATCGTAGTTGGGTGCCAGATTGATGTAGACGGGCGTAGAAATTTCTATTCCGTTGCTACTGTCGCTGCGGATGTCGGGCCACAGAAAGCCGGTTTTGCGCCGGTCATCCAGGGGGAAGTTTATCCAGGGAACGTAGAAGACGGGGACGTCTTTAACCTTTAGCTTGGCCCCCCTGGCGGTTCCCACACCTTTATCCAGATTCAGCTCGATGGTATCGGCGCTCAGTTCCCAGTCGTTATTGTCCGGTGCACAGTAGGTCAGCCCCCCGTCTTCAATAAAAATCAGGCCGTCGTCGTTGCGTTTTAGTGTTTGTGCCTTGCCGCGTATATGTTGTTCATGCAGTATAAACTGGCTGCCGTTGATGACGGCTTCACTGCTAATTGTAGAAAATTCTGCCTGCTCCCCGCGCAATAAAACGCCTGGTTCGCGGATGCTTATATTGCCACTCAAGATACCCGATTCAGAGGCGCGGTCCAGAGTGACGTTATCGCCGCGTAGTTTTCTGTAACCCTGTTCGAGAACCACGCCCCCGGACAAGGTGATGGTGCCAGCATTGATTTCTGTGTCGGTGGCACTGGCTTTGATATCCTGTTCCTCTGGGGGGGCGTCTTTGTCAGCGTCCGCCAGCGGGTCCATGTAGCGGCCTTTGCAGCTGTGGCATTTGGCATCGCGTAACTCCTCGGGCACGGCTTCTATTGGAGACCAGTCCAATTGATTGTTATCCTGTGCCGAACAGGGCAGGGGTAACGCCAGGCACAGCAGCAAAGGTGTCAGGTGCTGTAAGAACTTTGCGGGAATTGGCGTCATTAATATGGAAGTTAAGCGTCGCTGGAGTTTATTGTTCTCAGGGGACGCAATAATAATGCATCTCCGCGTTTTTGTCCGAGAATATTTCCACCAGAACAATGTCCTGTCTACAGACAAACCGAATGAGGAGCCGCTTTAGAATGACCGTTAGACCCATCCCCACAGATTTACTGCCCTGGGCAATGGCGGCGTTGCCTCAAAAGTCCCAGCTTGAAGGCTCTTTACGGGTGCCGACGGAGGGCTCACTGTCCGTTGTGGCAGGCGATGCCAGCAATCGGCGTTATTTCCGCTTACAGTTGCCCGAGGCCAGCTATGTTGTGGCAGATGCACCACCGGCCACGGAAAAAAATGAAGCCTTTGTTGCCGTGCGCACTATTCTCGCCTCAGCGGGGGTGAAGGTGCCCAAGATTCACGCGGTGGACTATGAGCGCGGTTACCTGTTACTGGAGGACCTGGGCGATTGTAGCCTTCTCCCCGACCTCAGCAGTGCCACAGTAGATGCGTATTACCAGCAGGCATTTGAACTGTTGGGGAAAATGACGGTGATAGATAGTGGCAGCTGGTCTGGTGGTGCATACGATCACGCTCTACTGAGTGAAGAGTTGGGGCATTTTCCCACCTGGTTTGTAGAGGCGCTGCTGGATTATGCGCTGGACGGGCAGGAGCGCCAACTAATCCAGCGTTTTAACAACGCCCTGGTCGAATCTGCCCTGGCGCAGCCTACGGTACTGGTTCACCGGGATTTTCACAGCCGCAACTTGATGTTGCTGCCCTCTGGCGAGCTCGCTGTTATTGATTTCCAGGATGCTGTAGTTGGCCCGGTGAGTTACGACCTGGTGTCCCTGCTGCGTGATTGTTATATACGTTGGCCCGCCGACCGGGTGCAGGAATGGGCCCTGGAATATTTCGCCGAACTACAGAGAAAGGGAATGTTGTGCGACATTGACGAAAGCCAGTTTTTGCGCTGGTTTGACTGGATGGGTCTGCAACGGCATATCAAGGTTTTGGGCATCTTCGCGCGCCTGTACCTGCGCGATGGCAAGCCGGGATATCTGGCGGACCTGCCTCTGGTGGTAGCCTATGTGGAAGAGATTGTGCAAAAATATGCTGAGGTGGAGCCTGTGTTTGCCGAGTTTCTCCAGTGGTTTCAAGCGCGCTTGTCCCCTCTGATTGCCCAGCAATCCTGGGCGAAAACCACCCTGGACAATGAGGGGCGGGCTCACCCATGAAGGTCATGTTATTGGCTGCGGGGGTAGGGGAGCGCATGCGCCCCCTCACTGACCACACGCCCAAACCCCTGTTGAAAGTGGCGGGAACCCCCCTCATTGAACACCATATTCGGCGCTTGGCCGAGGCTGGGTTTACCGAACTGGTAATCAACGTCGCACATTTCGCCGAACAGATTATCGCATACTGCGGCGATGGCAGCCGCTGGGGTGTGTCAATTGTCTATTCGCCCGAGGCCAAACCACTTGAAACCGCAGGTGGTATCATCAACGCCATGCCTCTGCTGGGAGATAAGCCCTTTGTGGTGGTCAACGGCGATGTCTGGACCGATTATCCCTTTGCTCCGTTGGCAACACAGCAGTTGGATGGGAATGAGGTGCACCTCGTTTTTGTGGATAATCCTCCGCAGCATCCCCTGGGAGACTTTAGCCTTGATTCATCCGGGCAGGTGAGGGTGAAAGAGCAGGATGTCACGGGCTATACCTACGCTGGCCTGGGCCTGTATAGCCCAACTTTTTTTGCCGGGATAGCGGCGGGGAAGCTGGCCATGAGGCCCCTGCTGGATAAAGCTATTCTCGGTGGCGTTGTCGGCGGCGAATACTATAGCGGCGAGTGGGTGGATGTCGGTACACCGCAGCGATTGCAGGATCTGGATGAGATGGTTTCGCATCGTGCGCCATGACACGCTAGAATAGCCTTTTCCAAAAACTATCCAAAGCACAGCATCGGAGCCACTGAAAAATGCGCGACTACCTGATTGCCCCTTCTATTCTCTCCGCCGACTTTGCCCGCCTGGGTGAGGAAGTAGACAACGTACTCGCTGCGGGTGCCGATGTGGTGCACTTTGATGTGATGGACAATCACTATGTGCCCAACCTCACTATAGGGCCCATGGTATGCCGGGCGCTGCGCAATCACGGTGTTATCGCCGACATCGACGTTCACCTTATGGTCAGCCCGGTGGATGGTATGATCGCCGATTTTGCCGAGGCGGGGGCCAGCTATATTACCTTTCACCCGGATGCCTCCACTCACGTTGACAGGTCCCTGCAAATGATTCGACAGGTGGGTTGTAAGTCGGGGCTGGTGTTAAATCCGCATGTGGGCCTGGATGTTTTGAAGTATGTTCTCGATAAGGTAGACATGATTTTGCTGATGTCGGTGAATCCCGGCTTTGGCGGGCAATCTTTTATCCCGTCGACCTTGGCCAAGCTGCGTGAAACCCGGGCGCTTATCGATGATTCTGGTTGTGATATTCGCCTGGAAGTGGACGGTGGTGTAACGGTCAAGAACATCGCTGAAATCGCGGCGGCGGGGGCCGATACTTTTGTCGCCGGTTCGGCTATTTTCAACGCACCCGACTATGCAGCGGTGATAGCGGAGATGCGAGCGCAACTGGCCAAGGCGTGAATCTAATCTACTGGGAACCATCATGAATTCGCAAGACTTTGCTGCCCTGGCAGCTCAGGGCTATAACCGCATCCCTGTTAGCATCGAGGTGCTTGCCGATCTTGACACCCCGCTCAGTGTCTACCGCAAACTTGCGGAGGGGCCATATTCCTATTTCTTCGAGTCGGTACAGGGCGGTGAAAAATGGGGTCGTTATTCTATTATCGGCCTGCCCTGCCGCAGGCTGCTAAAGGTGTTTGGCTATCGCGCCGAGGTTTGGCTTGACGGAGAGCGGGTCGAGAGCGAGGAGGTCGACGATCCGCTGGCCTACACCGAGGCGTTTCAGCATCGCTACAATGCGGCGCCACAGGCCTGCCTGCCGGTATTTCACGGTGGCCTGGTGGGCTACTTTGGCTACGATACGGTGAGATACGTCGAGCCACGGCTGCGTGCCAGTACACCACCGGACCAGCTGGGGACGCCGGATATCCTGTTAATGGTATCGGATGAAGTGTTGGTATTCGACAATCTGGCGGGCACAATTCGCCTGATCGTCAATGCCGACCCCGGGCTGGAGAATGCCTATGAGTTGGCCCAACAACGATTAGCTGAGTTGGCCTCCCGCCTGCCGCAGCCCATGCCCGCTCTGCCCGATGTGGTGCTAAACCCGGGTAACAGCGCTGAACTCGAAGCGCTGGTGGAGTCCGATTTTACCCAGGGTGAATACGAGGCGGTGGTAGAGCGCATTAAAGAGTACGTGTTGGCGGGTGATGTGATGCAGGTGGTGCCTTCACAGCGCATGACTTTGCCTTTCACCGCGCCACCGCTCAACCTGTACCGCGCCCTGCGCAATCTCAACCCCTCACCCTATATGTATTTCCTGGACCTGGACGATTTCCATATTGTGGGTTCTTCCCCGGAAATTCTGGCCAGGGCAGAACAGGGCCTGGTCACCGTGAGGCCCATTGCCGGTACACGCCGTCGGGGTGCTACAGAGGCAGAAGACGACGCACTGGAAGCCGAATTGCTGGCCGACCCCAAGGAGATTGCCGAGCACCTGATGCTGATCGACCTGGGGCGCAACGATGTGGGGCGAATAGCCAAAATCGGCTCGGTAAAGCTCACCGACAAAATGGTGGTGGAGCGCTATTCTCACGTCATGCATATCGTTTCCAACGTGACGGGTAAGCTCAAGGGTGACAAGTCTGCCTTCGATGTGCTGCGTGCGACTCTGCCCGCTGGTACTTTGAGCGGGGCGCCAAAGATCAGGGCCATGGAAATTATCGATGAGCTGGAGCCGGTGAAACGCGGGGTTTACGGCGGTGCAGTGGGCTATATTTCCTGGGCCGGTGATATGGATACAGCCATTGCAATCCGCACCGCAGTCATCAAGGATGGCAAGCTCTATGTGCAAGCTGGGGGCGGCGTAGTGGCCGACTCGGTGCCCACTCTTGAGTGGGAAGAGACATTGAACAAGGCGCGCGCCATGTTCCGCGCTGCATCCATGGTATTGGCAGGAGAGGATTGAGCTGTGCTACTAATGATCGATAACTACGATTCTTTTACCTATAACATTGTCCAGTATCTGGGTGAACTGGGCGCCGATGTCCATGTTGTTCGCAATGACGAGATCAGTGTGGATGACATCGAGGCCCTGGCGCCAGAGAGGATTGTGCTGTCCCCAGGCCCGTGTACCCCCAATGAAGCGGGAATATCCATGGCAGTGGTGCAGCAGTGGGCGGGAAAACTGCCAATTCTTGGTATCTGCCTGGGCCACCAGAGTATTGGCCAGGTGTATGGTGGCAAGGTCGTGCGCGCCCGCAAGGTGATGCACGGCAAAACCTCGCCTATCCACCACCGGGGCGAAGGGGTTTTCAAGGGCCTTAGCCAACCCTTTGAAGCCACCCGCTATCATAGCCTGGTAGTGGAGAGGGACAGTTTACCTAATTGCCTGGAAATCACTGCCTGGACAGAAACCGACGCCGGTGAAATCGATGAAATTATGGGTTTGCGTCACCGCGAACTCGTACTGGAGGGTGTACAGTTTCACCCGGAATCCATTCTCACGGCCCACGGCCATGATTTGCTGCGTAACTTTTTGCAGCAGTAGCTATTATTCAGAAAGAGCCAGACAGGCCCAGTAGGAGACAACAGCAATGAATATCCAACAAGCGCTCGCCCATGTCGTAGAGGGTGAAGACCTGGCTAGAGCTGACATGGCAGATGTTATGCGGCAGCTGATGTCGGGTGAGTGCACCGA
>JAUVBI010000245.1 GCA_030591305.1 Pseudomonadota bacterium | reverse complement strand
TACACACACCAAAGGATGGACCCGAACCCGAGGTATTGTGCATATCGATAACCGCTTCGGGATGATGAAGGCGCAGTATTTCCAAAATCTCCTCGGCCAATTCACCCTGCGAATCTGCGAAGGGCGGCCTGAAACAGCGATTCAAATCACGCACGCCTGGCAGCATGCGATGGCTAAAACGCGGAGTTTCCAGCGCGGCCTCCACCGACGCGACAATACAAACAATATTGATCGCCGGACGCCGCCCCGATTTTAACCAACGATACAAGGCCATGGCCCCGGAGGGTTCATTGCCGTGCAACAAAGTAACGAATGCCCGGGTTCTGGAGCTGTCGTCCCCTTCCAAAAACAGGCAGGCAGGGCCACCGAGAAAGCGCAGGAACTGCTCTACATTACTGCCTATATCGGCGGCCAAAGGGTTGCGGATAAAGCTGAAATGTCTCATAGGCTCCACTGCGCCACCGGCGTATTGCTTTCACTGTGACTAATAAAGTCTTCCAACATATGGTGCAGGGCTTTGTCCAGAGGCATTTTCTCTGTCAATTGGGCTAGGCGTTTCTGCTGCCATATTGACCCTGTTTGCCGCCGCTGTATGCGCTCTTCTATCACCGATAGATAACGGCTGGCCTCTTCACTGGAAATTCCAATGCTGGCCAACCCCCTGTGCGCGCAGGGCAGAAGCTCCTCGATAATGCTGGAAACTGATTGCTCTGCACACCCGGACTGATCCAATTGTGGCCAGACCAATCTTGCATCCAGGCCGTTCTGGGCGGCACGATAAAAATTGTAGTCCGCCATACTAAAAGGCAGTGCGGGAAGAAGCTCGTTGATGTGTGGCCGAACACCCTCGGCCAAGCCAATCAGGAAGGCCGCATTGGCCACCATATCGATTGCAGTCGGCCCCGCGGGCAAAGCGCGCATCTCCACGCGCAGATGACCTCCGTCTGCATCGTCATAAACCGGGCGATTCCACAGCCACACCGTACTTTGGTGCAGGCGTAGTTCCGCCAGCGACGGGGCACCCCCACCTTTATGTTCTACTGGTTGTTCAGCACAGACGGGCAGCAGGGGCGGATACAGCCGAACAACCTCTTCAAAAAGTTCTGCGGGCCCGCGTCTGACCCATCCGTGCCCAAAATTTACCCGGGCCGGTTCTTTCCAGCTGTAGCGGTCGATATGCCGGGTATCAATGGACTGCTTGAACAACGGTATCCGGGTTTCATGCCATAGTGAATGGCCAAACAGGGTGGGGGAATTGGCGCCAATGGCCACCGCCAGGGGTGTCATTAACTGGATTGCATTATAGGTATCCGCGTAGTTATCAGGGGCCACTCGATAATGCACTTGAAAGGACGTATTTGCCCCCTCCAGGGTAATATCTTCCATCTGCAGTTTTAACGGATCATCCCCATTTATATCAATCTGGAATTTGTTCCCCCGACGTTTAATAAGTTGTGAAACGAGCGCGTGATAGCGCTTTTTATCAGTAATACAGTGAGAACCGAAATCGGCCTGAGTTAACGTCGGCAATATTCCGATGGGTACAATTCGACCGCCATGTTGCCTAGCGACAATGCCCAGGGACTGGAGTTTGTCGAGTATTTCGCGCTCTGTCTTTACGAAGGGAGAGTCCGACACGGAATAGGGGCTGAGATTAAATTCCAGATTGTAGCGATTCAATTCCAGGGTCAGCTGCGGGTCCCCGGCATCGACTAGAATGTCCTGATTGGCATACAGGGGATTGCCCGCAGCGTCGACAATATACATCTCAAGTTCGGCACCCACTGAGGCCTCCCCCACACCAAACCCGGGGGTGGCGAGCGCTTCGATCAATGCCTTGAGATTTTGCTCCAAAGCCGCTCCGAAGGCGACAAAGTCCTGCGCTGCAAAATCTACCTTTTCTATATCAACACCCATCGTGACTTATTGTCTCGCTTGCGAGTTCCCATGATATTGATCTATATCGTCAACTTAGCATACCACCAGCCCAATTATTGGGCGCAGTGAAAAGCCTTTTATAATTGGGGTTTCGCCAGTATGGTGTGTATCTTGCGAGCAGGCGTCATTACGGGAAGGCAGGCATCCATGTACCACGGTGAAAAACTCAATAGCATCAGCCATCTTGTGGGCGCTGTATTTGCCCTGGTGGGCCTGGGTGCACTCCTCACTATTGGCATCCAGAGCCGCGACCTCTGGATAATCAGCAGTTTTACAATATTCGGCGTGTCCATGGTTTTGCTGTACACCATGTCGACGCTGTACCACAGCTTTCACCCACCCAGGCTAAAAAAACTATTTCAGATTTTTGATCACATCGCAATTTATCTGTTAATTGCCGGCACCTATACGCCCTATATGCTGGTCAGCCTGCGAGACGGCAACGGCTGGCTGATCATGTCAATTATCTGGTCCCTGGCGGGCATCGGTGTTTTGAGTGAAGTGCTGTTATCGGGCCGGGCGGTAAAAATTGGCCAGGTGCTCATCTATCTGGCCATGGGCTGGGCCTGTTCCTTTGATTTTTCCAGCCTGAAAGCAGCTCTGCCCGAGGTGGGTTTGAACTGGCTGATTGCAGGTGGTATGGCCTACTCCGTGGGCGTCATATTTTATGTTCTGGATAAAATGAAAAGGCTCACCCACGCCCACGGTATTTGGCATTTCTTTGTCCTGACAGGCAGTATTTGCCACTTCATTTCCATTATCGCCTACGTGCGCTAGGAGCTACCTGTTGAAAAGCTTATCCAGTAGCTTGCCGCCCTCCTTCTTCAGTTGGTGTTTTACCTCCCCGGCAGCCAGGTCCTCAATAATCTTCTGACTGTCTACGCCGCACCAACCTGCCGGGTCACCCGCCAGATTACCTTTACACTCAACCGGCCAGGCGATGGCGGTGAGCCTGTCGTTAACACGGCAGGCGGGATCCAGTTCGCCGATGTCGGGGGATAAGCGCGCTTTTATACCCATTTTAAAATCCAGTTGTAATAAATCCAGCACACCTTCACCACTTAATTTAACCGTGGAAAGTTCGGCACGAAACGGTTTCATCTGGATTTTACCCTCTCCCATACGCAGTTTTACCGACAGGTTTTCAAACTGCGTGTTATCAGGCAAAACTGCGCTTAAAGACTCTCTATTGACCATGGCCACAGCTTCGCAGAGCATTTTCTCGACACCCAGGTCCTGCAGCACCACATCTGTGGTCTGTAAATCTATGGGCCCTTTCATTGCAGTAATAAGCTGGTTACTGGTTTTTCCGCTACTATTAAGGCGCCACTCCAGATTTGCTTTGCCTGTGGCAATAGGCTCTGAGTCTACAGCTTTCAGCGCCATAGCGATGTCCATTGCCTTCAAGCTTCCTTTACTCGTTAGTTTGGCAGTACTGTGCTTGGCATTAAACGTGGCCTTCACATCCAGGGCGCCACCGTGAACCGTACCTGTCAACGAATTCAGTTTGACAATGCCGTCAACCGCTCTCAATTTCACCTGCATGTTCTTAACCACATGCCCGGAAAAATTGGCGCTATCTATCTTCAAGTTCGCATGGGTGTCTATGGCCCGAATGGCATTGAGCGGCAAAGGCTGATCGCCGGCACCCCCACCATTGGAGCTGTCACTCGCTATAGCTGCCGCATCGGGGCCCGCCAGCGCCAACAAGGCGGGGTCAAATATATTGAGATGCAGCCTGGCATTGATCTGGGGTGTCTCGAAGCTGGCATAACGCACCGTGCCCTCAGCGCGCATCTCCCCCAGCACAAGTTCAATTTGCAGATCACTGGCCTGCTTCATCAACTCGAGCACGCCGCTGGCCTGTACAGTGACGGCCTCAGCCATGACGCCTTTCACCACCACGGCAACATGCTCCAAGGTCAGCAGCTGGTTCTGGGCGTCTATCCTAACCTTGCCGTCAATCGACATATCAATAGGTGGAGTGCCCTCCTCCCCTTGCAGTTGGATATGCAGTTCCATAGGCATAGACCGGTCTTCAAGATTGAGATCCTGCGCCTCCAACTTGACGATTTTCACCCGGGTAGTCTCTTTTTTGTCCGCCGATAGAATTGCCAGCTGCGAATTCGTCACCAGCAGGCGCTGTACATTCAAGGCTAGGGGCAGCGCGGCGATACTCTCCTGCCCCGCTTCTGCGTTGGCGCTCTCCAGGGCTTCACGCCGTTTTTTATAGAACGCATCCAATTGCTCATCGGTGAGTGTGCCGGTGTCCAGCAGCGGTTCTTCCGGAGCGCTCTGCATAGTCATTACCAAACCATCGATGGTAATATCACCTATCTCAACCCGACGTGATAGCAGGGGTATCAATTCAAGCCCAATACCCAGTGAGCTCACCTTCAGGCCCATGTCCTGTTCGCCGGGCAGGGTAATACTGGCATCCCCCAACTCCAGGGAAATATT
>JAUVBI010000149.1 GCA_030591305.1 Pseudomonadota bacterium | reverse complement strand
TATTTCAATGGCTTTGGTTTGCACCAGTCAGATTATTCTCTTGCGAGTATCCAGGACAATCATGAGCTGGTAGAGCGTATTACCCGTGGTGAGATATTCACACTGGGCAAGCATTATGTTGCGGGGTCATTGTTGATTGAAGTCACGCCGCTGCTCAGTGTTATCCCCAACCTTTTTATTAATCTGGGCGATGGTTCAGCGCTCGCACAATTGGTCGCTCAGTGGAATTTTAGCCAGAATTGGCAAGTGCTGGGGTCGGTTAATGTCCCAATAGGACCTGCGGGAACTGAATACGGGGGTGTTGAGACCGGTATAGAGGACTTTACCCTGGGTGCCGGGCCCTCCGTGTTTGTCCAGCTCGCTTGGTATTTTTAATGGGAAGTAGTGGCATAAGTGGCTATAATCCGCATCGAATCAAATGAGGACTAACTTGTGAAGAATCGTATCGTATATAGCGTGCTGGGTTTCGCCCTGGCATTTTCAGTTTCCGCCCAGGATTTAAGCGACAAGCAGCGCGCTGAAATTGAGCAGCGTATCAAGCCCGTGGGCGAAGTTTGCCTGGAAGGGAGCAACACCTGTGACGCCCCCGCCGTAGCAGTCGCCGCCGATGGCAGTGCCAGTGCCGCCCGCTCCGGTGAAGACGTTTACAACACCGCCTGTATGGCGTGCCACAGTACAGGTGCCGCCGGCGCGCCTAAACTGGGTGATGTGGCTGGCTGGGCCGACCGCATTGCCAAGGGTAATGACGCGCTGTATGACAGTGCCATTAATGGTATTGCCGGTACTGGCATGATGGCCAAGGGTGGCTGCATGAATTGCTCGGACGATGAAACCAAAGCCGCTGTGGACTATATGGTGGTCGGCAGCCAGTAGCGGGTGCTCGACAAATGAGACCGCCGTGTATGTTGAATGCGCTGCGGTTTTTTTATGAGCTATAGTTAGGATAGCTTGAGCACTGAGGAGTGACCTGTGAATAGACTTGCCATGACCTTTATCGCGGCATCCGCCGTCTTTATTGCCGCTTGCACGGAAGAGGCACCTCCCCCAAGGATTGTCGAGGTGGTTGTGGATGATGTTATCGCCGAGCCCTATCTCCCCAAATCGCAGTATGTTGGCCGTTTGCAGGCTATGGATGACGTTGAGATTCAGGCCAGGGTCACCGGCTATTTACTGTCGCGGGATTTTCGTGAAGGTGTTCTGGTGCAGGCGGGTGATGTGCTGTATGCCATCGATTCCTCTGAGTATAAGGCGGCCCTGGCCAGGGCCAAAGCAGACCTGGCCGCGGCTATCGCCAACCAGGCCAATGCCGCGCGTAATTTCAAGCGAGGTAAGGAGTTACTACCAAAAGGTGCCATTTCGCAATCGGAAATGGATAACCTGACCGCCAAGAAGCTTGAGAGTGATGCCCGCATTGAGGCGGCGCGTGCCCAGGTCACTAGCGCCGAGGTAAGCCTTGGCTTTACCACTGTGACAGCCCCTATTACCGGCCGTATAGGTCGGAGTATGGTGAGCCCGGGTGATCTGGTGGGCCCCAACACAGGCAAACTCACCACCCTGGTCAGCATCGATCCCATCCAGGCTTTGTTTCAGGTGAGCGAGGACACTTACACAGCAGCGGTCGCTTCCAGAATGGAAGAGGGGCTCAACGCTGCTGCACTGCGCAACATTGAAGTCAGTCTGGAGCTAACCAATGGTGTCATCTATCCGGAAGTGGGCAAAATTGACTACTTTGCAAACCGGGTCGATATAAACACAGGTACCCTGGAGGCCAGGGCACTTATTCCCAACACGCACTCACTGCTCGTACCCGGGCAATATGTACGCGTTATTCTGCAGGGCACCAACTTTGTGGAGGGCATTTTTGTTCCACAGGCGGCGGTGCAGGCAGACCAGCAGGGCAGCTTTGTTTTGCTGGTAGGTGGTGGCAGTATCGTGGCACGGCGCAATGTGGAGTTGGGTGATCGCTTTGATGACAAGGTGCTGGTGAAAAAAGGTGTAGAAGCGGGAGACCGGGTTATCGTGCGTGGCTTGCAGCAAGTGCGAGCGGGAATGCCTGTGAAAACCAAACTGCTCACTCACACAGATTCCTAGGGTAGCCGTATGTTCAGTGCCTTCTTTATTAATCGGCCCAAGTTTGCCTTAGTCATATCCATTATATTGACCATGGCAGGGCTGTTGTCGATTGCCATGCTGCCGATTACGGAGTTCCCCGCCATTTCGCCGCCCAATATTGTTGTTAGCGGTGTTTATCCCGGTGCTTCAGCGGAGGTTGTGGAAAGCACCGTAGGTACACCCATTGAAGATGCGGTAAACGGCGTGGAAGATATGATTTATATGTCCTCCAAGAGTGCCAATGATGGCAGTTACAGCCTTACGGTAACCTTCGAGGTTGGGGCCGATGTGGATATGGCTCTAGTGCGGGTACAAAACAGGGTGAAATTAGCCGAGCCCTTGCTGCCTGCAGAGGTCACTGCCAACGGTCTGAAAATTGATGAAAAATCACCGGACATCCTAAAAATTGTCAGTTTTATGTCACCCGATGGTTCGCTGGATTACAAGTTCATCTCCAACTACGTGAAAATTAATGTGCAGAGTGCGCTGGCCCGTGTCGAAGGCATTTCCTCGGCTAATATTCTTGGTGAAGCGGCCTATGCAATGCGCTTGTGGCTGGATCCGGACAAGATGGCCGTGTTGGGGCTGTCGGTGATGGACATTCACGCTGCCCTGCGGGAGCAAAACGTCCAGGTTGCCGCTGGCAAAATAGGTGCACCGCCATTTGTGGATGAGTTGCAAACCGAGTACACGCTGCAGGTTAAGGGGCGCTTACAGGAAGTAGAAGAGTTTGAGAACATCGTGCTGCGAGCGCATACCGATGGCTCTGCCATATACTTGCGCGATGTTGCCCGGGTTGAGTTGGGGCAGTCCGGCTACAATTTCTATGGCGAAGTAGATGAACAACCCGCGGTTAACGTCTCTCTCTATCTGTTGTCAGATGCCAATGCCCTCGCCTCCGGTGAGGCGGTGGATCAGCTGGTTGAAGAGTTGTCACAGCACTTTCCGGATGGCCTGGATTACCAGATAAGCTATGACACAACCCGCTATGTTTCCACGGCGGTTAAGCAGGTGGTCATTTCTTTGATGCAGGCCGTTGGCCTGGTGATTGCTATTACGTTTATGTTCCTGGGTAATTGGCGCGCCACCCTGGTACCGACGGTGGCAATTCCTGTTTCGCTCATTGCAACCTTTGCCGTGCTACTCGTCATGGGCATGTCCATTAATACGGTTACCCTGTTTGGCCTGATCCTGGCGATAGGCATTGTGGTGGACGATGCTATTTTGGTGATCGAAAATTGCGATCGCCATATGCGTGACGACCCCTCTTTATCGGCAAAAGACGCCGCCCTGATTACCATGCAGGAGGTGGGTGGTGCCATTATCGCAACGACCCTGGTTCTTCTGGCGGTGTTTATTCCGGTGGCGATGTTGCCGGGTATTACCGGGGAGATGTACCGGCAGTTTGCAGTAACCATCTGTGTGGCAGTGTTGTTTTCCTCATTGAATGCCCTGACGCTCAGTCCCGCTTTATGCAGCCTGTTACTGCAGTCCGGCGAGCGTAAAGATCCCGCGTGGTATATCAAATTCATGGGGAGCTTCGATAAATTAACCAGCGGCTATGACCGCGGAGTGCAGTGGGTATTACGTAAACTGGCCGTGGTTGCAATATTATTTGTCGTCTGGATGGGCGCTCTGGTATTTGGTGTGATGCAGATGCCCACGGGCTTTGTGCCCGATGAAGACAAGGGTATCTTGCTGGTGAATGTGCAACTGCCGGATGCCTCTTCGCTCAGCAGGACAAAGTCGGCGGTGGACAAAGTTGCGAAACTTATTGCCAAAGATTCAGCAATTGAGAGCGTGACAGCCATCACTGGTTTTTCAGTGCTCACCGGTGCCATGGCCAGTAACGGGGGCACCTTGTTTGTTGTTCTAAATCATTGGGATGACAGGCCCGAGAAGGAGAACCTGGTTTTCAATGTGGCCAGGAGAATCAACGGCCAGGCGTTCGCTGTTGTTCCCGAGGCGCAGGTGTATGCCATTACTCCCCCGGCGGTGCCAGGCATGGGAGCTGTCGGCGGCCTGGAATTGATGCTGGAAGATACCCTGTCGCGCTCTCCCGCCGAGCTGGCCAGCGTGCTCAATACTATCGTGGTGGAGGGTAACCAGACAGCAGGCCTGGCATCTGTATTTAGTACATATCGTGCGAACGTACCCCAGTATTTTATCGATGTGGATCGGGTAAAAGCCAAAAATTTGGGTGTACCCCTCAGTGAAATCTTCACCACACTACAGGCGCAGATGGGGTCGCTGTATATCAATGACTTCAATAAGTTTGGCCAGACCTACAAGGTGATTATGCAGGCCGAGTCTTCATTTCGCGCCGACTTGTCAGACCTGGACCACTTTTATATGCGCTCATCCAGTGGCCAGATGGTGCCCCTGAGTACCCTGATTACCACCAGGCCCATACTCGGGCCAGACCTGGCCCAGCGCTATAATTTATACCGCTCTGCCTCTGTGCGGGCCAACCCTGCCCCGGGTTATAGCTCAGGGCAGGCGATGAGCGTATTTGAAAAGTTAGCTGCCAATATTTTGCCCAGTGGCTATAAATTTGAGTGGACGGGTATGGCCTATCAGGAGCGCCAGGCGGGCAGTACAGCCGTTATTGCTTTTGCCATGGCGCTAATTTTCGTCTACCTGTTTCTGGTGGCGCAGTATGAAAGCTGGTCTATTCCCGCTGCCATCATACTGGTGGTGCCCATGGCCATTGGCGGGGCTATCGCCGCACTGTTGCTGACCGGTATTGCGCTCAATCTCTACGCCCAGATTGGTTTGGTGTTACTTATCGGCATGGCGGCCAAAAATGCCATATTGATTGTGGAGTTTGCCAAGCATAAGCGCGAGGTGGAGGGGCAGGAGATCAAAGTGGCGGCCCGGGAGGCAGGGCGTCTGCGCTTCCGCGCCGTGTGCATGACCGCAGTTTCTTTTATCCTGGGCATCATGCCCCTGGTTGTGGCCAGCGGTGCCGGTGCTTTCGGGCAGCGCTCCCTCGGTATCACCGTATTGGGTGGCATGCTGGCGGCCCTGCTGATAGGCACCTTCTTTATCCCCGGCTTCTACGCCATCGTGCAGGGCGTGCGTGAAAAACTGAAGCGCAAGCTGGGTATGGAAAATATTGTAGGTGGCAAAGTAGATTAAACCGGGGACGTAGGAATAAACCGGGGACGTAGCACAATTAATTGTGCTACGTCCCCGGTTTATTTAACCCAGACTCCGCTACTTGAATAAACCTGCGTCTTTCATATTATCGACAAAGCTACCGATAACATCATCGCGCAGTTTCTTTTCGCCACCCGCTTTAATCGTATCGGATACTGCCTGCCACAAGTGTTCATGGTCGGCGGTGGCGAATAAATTAGAGGTCAGGGTGTAGGTGACATTACTGGTCCACACCGGCTGCTGGTAGGCTACTTCGTAGGCGTGACCGTAATAGCCGCCAAAGCCATAGCCGTAGGGGACAGGGGCAACATCATAGTAGATGGTGCCCGGGTGGTAAACTTCCTGGCTTTGTGCGCCCATGTAGCGGGTGACCAAAATGGTATCCAGCCCGGCTTTTTTTGCGGCTGCAATGACGTTTTCTTTTCCAGGTTTGGCACTGGGCAGCAGGGTGTGGCTGGCCACGGCATTAGCGCCGCGCTTGCGCAGTGCTTTTACAAAGGCATCTTCAAAATCAATGCGTGCATCCATTTTTTTCGTGACTGCTATCACCAGTACACCGTGGAGATTCAGCTTGTGTATGGTTGGATCAACGTAGGAGTGGGTGATGGTAGAATTATTGGCACAGCCAGTAATGGCCAGCATTAAAAATCCCAGGGTTATTAACAGAACCTTCTGTAAGTGGCTGTGCTGCACAAATTTCTCCAGTTTTTATAGTTAGTTATTGTGAACCCAAAATAATATCATTTTCACGCAGACGGGAATCGATAGTGTTGAGTGCACAAGTTAAGGCGCAGTATACCTGCTCTATTAGCCAAATAAATTTTTAAGCCCCGCCAGGGTTTCCTGGGCGCGCTCTTCGTTGTCTTCTCTGGTCTCCGCGCCACCCCCCTGCCACTGCAGGTCATCCTGGGGCAGTTCATCAATAAAGCGGCTGGGTTCACAGTTGATGATGTCGCCAAACTGGCGCCGCTTCAGGGCCATGGTCATGCTCAGGGTTTCCCTGGCCCGGGTGATGCCCACATAGGCCAGGCGCCGCTCTTCCTCGATGGTGTTTTCCTCGATGCTGGCGCGGTGTGGCAGCAATTTTTCCTCCATGCCGATAATAGTCACGTGGGGAAACTCCAGCCCCTTGGACGCATGCAATGTCATTAGCTGTACACTTTCTGGACTGGCGTCCTCTTCCTCCTGTTGCTCTAACAGATCTCTGAGCACCAGGCGGGAGATGGCTTCATCCAGAGCGACCCCCTCGGTGCTCATGACTTTTTGCAGGCTGTCGACCAGGAAATGCACATTGGACATGCGCCTCTGTGCAACATCTTCACTGGAGCTCAGTTGATTCAGCCATTGCTCGTAATCCATGTCGCGTATCATCTGGCGAATGGCCGATACGCCGGAATCTCCCTCGCTCTTGCGTCGAATGGTCGTCATCCACTGACCGAACTCGCGCAGCCTACGCAGGCCCGCCTCTGATACTTGTTCCGAACTGATTCGCTGGCAGGCCTGGGTCAGGCTGCAGCGGTTGTCGTTGGAAAAGTCACCCAGGGCTTCAAGTGTGGACGTGCCCAGTTTGCGCCTGGGCACATTGGCAATACGTAGAAAAGCATTGTCGTCGTTCTCGTTTATCACCAGCCGCAGGTAGGACATGATGTCCTTTACCTCGTTGCGGGCGAAGAAGGAGGTGCCGCCACTCATGTGATAGGGCACCTGTTGTTGTTGCAGCGATAACTCGATGAGGCGCGATTGGTGGTTGCCCCGGTACAAAACTGCGTAGTCGCCAAACTTTGTCCGCCTGCGCAACTTGTGGTCGAGAATTTCGGCGACCACTTGATCTGCCTCGGCGTTTTCGTCGCTACAGCGGATGATGCGAATGGGGTCGCCAAAACCCAGCTCGCTCCACAGTTTCTTGTCGAAGATGTGCGTGTTGTTTGCGATAAGCGTATTTGCCGCTTTGAGAATACGGCTGGTGGAGCGGTAGTTTTGCTCCAACTTGATAATTTTTAGCTGGGGGTAGTCCTCCTGTAGCTGTGCCAGATTTTCTGGTCTGGCTCCACGCCAGGAATAAATAGACTGGTCGTCGTCGCCCACCACAGTTAAGCCACCGGTCAGGCCAATAAGTTGTTTTACCAGCAGGTACTGGCTTGAGTTAGTATCCTGATATTCATCGACCAGCAAATAGCGCAACTGGTTTTGCCATTTTTGCAGAATGTCGCTGTTCTCCTCAAACAATATCGTGGGCAGCAAAATCAGGTCATCAAAATCCAGGGCATTGTAGGCGCGCAATGCTTTGTTATAGCGGTGGTAAGCCTGGGCGCACAGCATATCGGCCGCTCCCTTGGCGCTGGCCAACGCCTGCTTGGGTAGTATGCGATCACTTTTCCAGCTGGAGATACGCTGGGCGATGGTGGCTGCCTGGTCACCGTCGGCACCGTGCTCCTGTATCAGCAGGTCGCGTATCAGTGTCTGGCTATCCTGGCCGTCGAAAATGGAAAAGCCGGATTTCAGGTCCAACTTCCTCCGCTCGGTGCGAATTATT
>JAUVBI010000296.1 GCA_030591305.1 Pseudomonadota bacterium | reverse complement strand
GAGTCTGGCTGGATGCTTGCCGGGCAGAAACTGGTAAAAACCAAGAGGAAAGGTAGAAATGGCCGAGCTCAACCCCCTGGCGGGTATTCAGGTTCTGGAAATCGGTTCCAGTGTGTCCGGCCCCAGCGCGACGGAAATTTTGGCGATGATGGGAGCAAGATCTATCAAGTTGGAAGCGCCGGCTGGTGATCCAACACGTGCCTGGGGCCCATCAACCGGTGAGCGGCGAGCGATTTGCTTTGATGCGTTTAATCGGGAAAAAGAGTCAATTGTAATCGACCTGAAGACAGCCGAAGGGGTGGAGCAGTTGTGGGATCTGATGCCACAAATTGATGTGGTGGTGCAAAACCTGCGGCCTGGACTGGCACAAAAAATGGGGATAGATGCCACCAGTATGCGAGATCGTTTCCCCAGGTTGGTGTACTGCACCATTGGCGCTTACGGTGATGAAGGGCCTATGAAATATTGCTCGGGATATGATCCGCTGGCCCAGGCGTTTGCCGGCATTATGAGTATGACGGGCGAGCCTGATCGTCCACCAGTTCGAGTGCCTGTTCCGATTATTGATCTTGGAACCGGAATGTGGTCGGCTTTGGGTGTGTTGGGCGCTTTGCATGCTCGAAATCGCACCGGGGTTGGCGCTGCCATATCCACTTCATTGCTTGAAACGGCATTGGCCTGGGAAAAACTGGCAATTGCCGAATTTCTGAAAACCGGAGAGACCCCGCAGCGAACCGGTGCCAGTGGTCCGGTGATCAGTCCCAACGGCGCTTACACCACTTCCGATGGAGATCTGATGGTGGCCATAGGAACGGATGTGATGTTTGCTACGTTTTCACGTTTAGTTGGCGCGCCCCAGTGGGCAGAGGAGCCTCGTTACAGTACTAATCACCAGCGCGCGATTCATGCTGATCAGCTGGCGCAGGACATCAATGATAAGCTGCTTGTCAAAACCCGTGCACAGTGGGCGGAGATTTTTGAGCAATACAGTATCCCTAGTGCGTCAATTCAGAATATTCAGGAAATTCATGATCATCCGCAGTTCAAGGCACTGGGCATGTTGCAACAGCATCCTGATGGAAGCATTCCTTTGTTAGGTCTGCCAATACGATTTGACGGCGTTCGACCCAGTTACAAAAAGATACCTCCAGACCTTGGAGATTACCAGCCTTAGGCATTGCAACCACAAAGTTGTATCAGGCGAAATCGGGAGTAGTTTATGAGCGGAAAAATGCAAGACAAGGTGGCAATTATTACTGGTTCAGGGTCGGGTATTGGCCGTGAAGCAGCGTTAATTTTTTCTCGTGAGGGCGCTAAGGTAGTGGTCTCTGATATCAATATAAGCGGCGGTGAAGAAACAGTTGAGCTTGTCAAGCAAACGGGTGGCGAGGCGAGCTTTATAAAATGTGATGTGTCGAAGGGGCCAGAGGTCGAGGCGTTGATCAAAGGGGCGGTTGATGCTTACGGCCGGCTGGATGCGGCCTTCAATAACGCAGGCGTGGAGGGTGATATGCTGGCAACTACCATCACTTGCACAGAAGAGAATTTTGACCTGAATATCGCTGTGAACCTAAAGGGTGTGTGGTGGTGTACGAAATATGAAATTGAGCAGTTTCTGCGCCAGGGATCGCCGGGAGCGATTGTCAATGCCTCCTCCCTGGCTGGTTTGGTGGGGGTGCCCAGAGGCAATGCCTATGTGGCTGCCAAGCACGGCGTTATTGGTATAACCAAGTCAGCAGCCCTGGAGTTTGCAAAACAGGACATTCGGGTCAATGCCGTGTGCCCTGGCGCCATTGAAACGCCCATGCTTCACCGTATTGTAAGGGGTTCAGAAAAGGGCTATGAGGCGATGCGAAAAATGGAACCGGTTGGGCGGCTGGGCAAACCTTCAGAAATTGCCGAGGCGGCAGTCTGGTTATGTTCAGATCAGGCCTCTTTTGTGACTGGCCACGCGATGCCTGTGGACGGTGGTAGTTTCGCCCAGTAGTCTCTTTGTGTACGGGTGAACTTCGCCAGGCTAGCTGACCTCCGGCCTTTATATGACGGATAAGCTATCGAAAGAACTGCACGCCAAAATATAGATCGTAATCCAGTTCATCCTCTCCACGGGGTTCTCGCAGCCCGGTGGCGGCTGAAAATAACAAGTGCACATCATCCGTCCAGGCAAAATCAAAACCAGCGCGCACATCGAGAATGTCATCGTCAAAATCTGTGTCGGTGGCCCCGGCCAATTCTACCAGTAGTTCCCAGCGCTCATTCAGGCCATAGGCCAGCGCTGCGCCATAGCCCCATTCGTCTTCACCGTCATCGACACTGACATAGCCGACGGAGGTGTTAAAGCGCCATCGCTTGTTAACCTGGTACTCGGCCGCCAGGGGGAAAGCGGCGACATCAGTGTCCTCACCAATGCCCCGCTCAGCAGTCTCGCGGGTTATGCCAAATGCATACCCCGGCGTGAAAGCGACCTGCAGCTTGCCGGAATCCCAGAAGCGCCACTTGATGCCCAGTGACAGGTTGCCAAAATCCGATTCTGAGCCACCATCGTCTGGATTGGTAATCACATAGGGATAAGCGGCGGCAATTTGCACCTTGTCGGCAATTACGCCTAATGAAACATCTAATAGCGGCGCCTGGTAGGCATTGCCACCGCCTGCAGAACTGGCAGTCACAGCGCCGATTATTTCCCACTCACCCTGGGCCAATATGCCCGGATCTTCGGTACTCAGTGGCGGCCCGGCCCAAGTCGGTACTGCCGCACTCGCCAGTGCCAGAGCCAGAGCCAATACTAAACGATAGTTTCGCAATTGAATCACTTCTCGGCCCTTGTTTCTGTTTAAATTCAGGGCGCAATTCTAAACAAGACTTGATTGCGTGACCAGCGAATACAGAATTGCGGGAAATTAGCGGAAAAGTCTGTAAGCTGGTCGCTCAGCCACCCTCAAGACGTTAACTGGCGTTAGCGCCGAGCAGACCTATTGAAACTGTTTAACACGATGGATGGCTCATTACATTAGCGCCGTTTGCTACTCTAATGCCTGCTGGTTATTTTACTTTTAATAAGTACACTCTGTAAAAATTTGACTATGCTTGTCCATCGAATCGATGGAATAATCGCTTGAGAGGAATAGAATAATGATGGGTATTTATGTTGCACACTTTTTTGCTGCTTTCTTTCTGGTCAACGGCGTCCCACACTTCGTCCAGGGTATTTCAGGTAGCCCTTTTCAGAGTCCCTTCGCGAAGCCACCGGGAGTCGGTGAATCATCTGCAGTTG
>JAUVBI010000237.1 GCA_030591305.1 Pseudomonadota bacterium | reverse complement strand
TGCGCGTCCAGCCACTTTTCATGTGTGCACCCCGGAAACCTACAGCATTTATCTCTCGCTAATAACGCTCTTTTGAGTGGCGGTTGCACCACACGGTGCTTTCGACTAACGTTTAATGGATTGCCTTTTTTATCCTGGGTGACAACCACCACACCGCTGTCACAGCACAGCCGCCTGATGGTTTCGCAGGGGAGATCACTTTTACTTTTTTCGGTGGGAGCCTGGCGCAATACTTCTTCATCTACATGCACCATGACCTGGTAGTGATCTGCGGTGGAGGAATTTTTGCCTTTTCCGCCAGCCAGATATCTCTTTGCCATTTGCACCAGCGCATCGGCTTGTTTGGCCAAGTGAGAATCTTCCATTTCAGTAGTGCACTCTTCACCTTCAAACGTATCAGTGTTGCGTTCTATTTCTTTCAGGGCGAGCTCCAATGCCTTCATAACCAACTCGCCGCTCTCCCTGGGCAGCTCCACACTGATAGTCATACTGCCATCACCGTGAAGTGACCGGCTCAAGTAGCGCTGTTGATGTAGCCGGTTGGCATCTGCGGTGGACGCATTCCGCTGTACATTTCGCAGTTCACGACAATGGTTTTCAACCTGTAGCGCCGTTGCAGGGATTGCGTAGTCCAGCAATTGCTCTTCATTGCGAGGCGTGGAAATTCGAGTCAGTGCTCGTGCTTTTGAATAGGACAAATCACCTTTTTGGAATGCCAGCGAAGTGGCAGCCAGATCAAACAAGGCCTTGGCCACACGAATCTTCTCCCTGGCGGTACCCGGTGAGATTCCGCACTTCATGTTCAACCACTCAGCACAGTTATTGAAATGGTAGGCCTTCCAACCCTGGCGAAAATCAAACTCTCGCACCAGCACCAAAAATTCATATTCGGTGGCATTGATATGAGATGAAAGCGAAATAATATCCTCTTCCAACTGGTCGAGGGTGCGGCGGCTAATAAGCGATGTGGCTTGCATGGCGAACTCCTTTAGGGGGAAAGTATAAGGCTGGATACATATACAGCATTATACTTGCAAGTCACTGATATTAATAAGGAATATTATCGATCAAATATGGTCAATGCATCGATTTTAGCGATTTACCGGATGTGATTTACTGGTGTGGATGATATCGGTTTTTACCGGATAAGAAACTATTCTGGGTAGTAATGGGGCTGTTACCAACGTCCGCTATGGGGTTGTGAGTTCAACTGATCCTCCTGGGACCGTGGGCTGGGGGGCCGACCCAGCCAATCGTAGAATCCACTGCGGGAGACACCGAGCGTCCCGCACATCCAAGCCACCGGCCACACGCCCCGGTGTTTCGCGACGAAGCCAAACTTCAGCTCAGATCGGTCGCGAAAAGCGCTGTCGCTTTTTTTAATATGTCCCTCTCGGACTTGAGTTTCTTGTTTTCCCGCCGCAAACGTACCAGCTCAGCTGCCTCATCCTTGCTTAAACTCGACAAGCCAGCGCCATTATTACGGCTCTCTCGAACCCAGCGACGCAGGTTAACCGCGCTGATACAGAGGTCCGTTGCGATGGATGGAATGCTGTCTCCAGTGTCTTCTACCAGGCGAACAGCCTGTTCCTTGAACTCGTCCCCGTACAATCTTCGACTTCCCATAAATCACCTCTCCTGTGCATGATTGCACTAATGAAGGTGTCCAGGAAACCTGGGGTAGGTCAGAGCTCGTGCAAGAGACTTAGAGCGCTCTACACCTAACTGGATACGTCCGTGCTCAATAGCTGAGATTGTTGACTGGAAAATCCCTGTTAGTTCTGCAAGAGCTTTTTGGCTGAGTTCCTGTAATTCACGGACGATTTTTACAGACTCGCCAACAGAAACCTCGGTGCGGGTTCTAGCTTTCGTGAAATTTTTCATCCTATTTTCTCCGGTAGTCATGTGGAGTTACATTCATAACCTGAACTAAAATATCTTGATTTTCAACCCTATAAATTACTCGATTCAGCAGGTCACTTCTGCCAAATTTTCCATAGCCGTACTTGTATCATCAATCTGATTCAACCATTACTATTTCCGAATATCCCGGTAAAAATTTTCATGAGCCCTGATGGCCAGCAATGTGATGAGCTTCAACCCGCTGTCATAAGTATAGGCCAGGAGATACTGCTGGGCCTTCACCTTGAATTTGAACACCCTGACACCTGCGAGGTCTCCTTTTTTTAAGGCTGCAGATTCAGGAGACCCCACTATTTTTTTTACGGCCCTATCCAGGGCGCTTTTCTCCTTATCTTGTAGCTTTTTCGCTTTACGTCTAAAGCTACCTGTTTGAACTATCTTCACCCGAATTCGTACTCGGTCACATCACCTGCCGCTGCTTCCTCCTGACTAATAAGAATATCCTTGACTATGCCCAGAGGCAGTTCCGGATTTTCCTCTGCAATCTTTCCGATCCGAGCCCAGTATTCAATTTGCCGAGGCGGAGACCTGTGCAGCGCTTTCCCGGCGACCACGGCAGCGCCAATAAGATTGTCTGATAATTTAATTGAACGAGACATGATAAACCTCTCTTGAGCAAAAGGGGCATTATGCCCCCAAAGGTTGCAATATGCGACCTTAATCAAATCTCAATTATTGACTGTAATTTGCAGGTTTCTCACTAGAAAAGGCTGCCAATGGGGTCATTTACCCAACCACCCCACTATCCTCCAACAGGACTATCTTCCGGATTGAGCAAAACACCTGGAATTGCCTCTGCCAACAGCAAATATTGCCTAAAAAACACCCAGTTCTCCCTCGACTCTCCCCCCCCAACTCTCTATAGTACGCCTCCTTCACAATCCCCCAGAAAATACTCAGGAATAGTCCCGTGATCTCCACCGCAAACATCACCATGCAGTTTGGCGCCAAGCCCCTGTTTGAGAACATCTCCGTTAAATTTGGCGATGGAAATCGCTATGGACTGATCGGGGCAAATGGCTGTGGTAAATCCACTTTCATGAAGATTCTTGAGGGCAGTCTCACGCCTACTGCAGGTAATATATCCATCACCCCCAATGAACGCCTGGGTGTGCTGTCGCAGGACCAGTTTGCCTATGACGCCTACAGCGTGGTCGACACCGTAATTATGGGTCACAAAGAGCTGTGGGAAATAAAGCAGGAGCGCGACCGCATTTACGGCCTGGCTGAAATGTCAGAAAAAGATGGACTGAAAGTGGCTGACCTGGAGATTGAGTTCGCCGAAATGGACGGCTACAGTGCCGAGAGCCGTGCGGGCGAAATACTCTCCGGTGCAGGCATCGCACAGGAACTGCACTATGGCCCCATGAGCGAAGTGGCTCCGGGTTGGAAGCTGCGTGTACTGCTCGCCCAGGCTTTGTTCTCCGATCCGGATATTCTGTTGCTGGATGAGCCCACCAACAACCTGGATATCGACACCATTCGCTGGTTGGAGGCCATTCTCAACGAGCGCAAAAGCACCATGATTATTATTTCGCACGACCGGCACTTCCTGAATGCCGTGTGCACCCACATGGCCGACATCGACTACGGCGAGCTGCGCGTCTACCCCGGCAACTATGATGACTTTATGACAGCATCTACCCAAGCCAGAGAGCGTCAACAGTCTGTAAATGCCAAAAAGAAATCCCAGATTGCCGAGCTGCAGCAATTTGTCAGTCGCTTTTCTGCCAATGCCTCCAAGGCCAAGCAGGCCACTTCCCGCGCCAAGCGAATTGAAAAAATCAAACTGGACGACATCAAACCCTCCAGCCGGGTGACCCCCTACATCCGTTTTAGCCAGGAAAAGAAGCTGCACAGGCAGGCCCTGGTGTTAGAAAAACTGGGCCACAGCTTTGGCAATGAAATGCTATTCAACAACGGCAGTATGATTTTGGAAGCCGGTGCCAAACTGGCCGTTATCGGCGACAACGGCGCAGGTAAAACCACCTTCCTGCGCTGCCTTATCGATGAACTGCGCGCCGACAACGGCACTATCAAATGGGCCGAAAATGCAACTCTAGGCTACTGCCCGCAGGATGCCACCGAGGATTTCAATTGCGAGTTGAACCTGTTCGACTGGATGAGCCAGTGGCGCAAGCCCCGTCATGACGACCAGATAGTGCGCGCCACCCTGGGCCGTTTGCTGTTCTCCTCTCACGATTTTGAGAAGAAAGTAAAAGTCTGTTCCGGTGGGGAGAAAAACCGTCTGTTGTTCGGCAAACTGATGATGATGGACACCAATATTCTATTGATGGACGAACCCACCAACCATCTGGATATGGAATCTATTGAAGCACTTAACCTGGCACTGGAACACTACGAGGGAACGTTGATATTTGTCAGTCACGACCGTGAGTTCGTCTCCTCACTGGCAACCCGCATTCTGGAAATCAAGGATCACACCCTGCATGATTACCAGGGCACCTATGAGGAATACCTTGCCAGCCAGGAAAGCAGTTTACAAGCGGCCGGATAAGCCGGCTATGTGACTCCCCCTTAAAAACTGTTAGTCTCCTTCTGACATCAATCATCCTGAAGGAGACTCATCGTGACATCACTCCCCATTGAACTGGAAATGCTGCTGTGGTCAGCCATTTTATATTTCGTCCAGATTATGCTGCCCGCTGGCGCTGTCGACGTAAAGGAAGGG
>JAUVBI010000062.1 GCA_030591305.1 Pseudomonadota bacterium | reverse complement strand
TGGGGTTTAAACTTCACCATTGACTATGCCATCTCTGACACCTATTCCTTTAAGTCAATTACTGCCTACCGAGAGTTGGACGCTCTATTCGGCCAGGACCCAGACCACTCACCTTTTACCCTGGACGCGCATACCAACGACTATACACACGAGCAGTTCAGCCAGGAATTCCAGCTGATTGGTTCAAGCGAACGCTTTAGCAACGTCATTGGCGTCTACATATTTGAAGAAGAAGGTACAGACCGCGTTATTGTTCCTCTATTGCACGGACTTGCCGCACTGGATGAAGCAAACACCATTGATAACTCCTCCTGGGCCGTATTTGCACAGGGCACTTACGATATCAATGAGCAGACCAGTATTACAGCGGGTGTGCGCTATACCGACGAAGAGAAATCCTACGACCAGGTACATCTGGACTGTGGTGTTGCAAATGCGCTGGGTGTTCCCCCCGGCTTCATCGTCAATAATTGCAACTCTCTAAGTACTGGAACGGCTGATTTAGATTTTAGCAACACCACCTGGACTGTTAACCTGTCACATCGCTGGAATGATAACTATATGGGCTATGTGTCTTACTCAACCGGTTTTAAAAGTGGCGGCTTTAGTGGTAGAACAACGGCATTCACCGCTGATCAAACCCCCATCCCCTTCGATGAAGAAACTGCAGAGACCATTGAGTTTGGCCTAAAAACAGACTTTGAAAAAGTGCGCATAAACCTAGCCATGTTTTCCACTGACTTTGATGACCTACAGTTAACGGTTCAATCAGGTGTGGCTCCCATTACTAAGAATGCGGCTGCCGCAAGAATCAAGGGTATAGAAATGGATGTGTTGTATGCACCCACTGAGCAGTTGAACATTAATGCAGCCCTCGGTTATCTTGATGCCGAATACAAGTCAGCACCACCGTTCCCCATTGGCCCCGAACTGGCTAATGCGCCAGAATTTAGTGCCTATGTAGGCTTCGATTACTTCTTCAATATCGACTCCCTGGGCGAGATAGTATTACGCAGCGATTTAACCCATAAGTCCAAGGTGTATAACAACGCCGAAAACACAGCTGAACTGGTTCAATCCTCCACAACATTTGTCAACGCATCATTAACGTGGAACCTCGCCAACGAGCATGTCAGTGTCGTGCTGGGCGGAAGAAACCTGACAGATGAAACAAGCCTTATCACCGGTTTTTTCCAGCCCGGCGTAGGCTATACGGAGGCCGTCTACAGCCCGCCCCGCGAATGGTACTTATCCGTTAATCTCGAGTACTAATCAGGTCTGCCGCAAGTAATTACACACTTGCGGCAGAGCACTATATGTACCGTTTCTTCGGGGGATACCCATGTCAAAATCCATATTAATCACAGGTGCCGGGTCGGGCTTTGGAAAAGGTGCGGCGCTGGAACTCGCCCGTCGCGGCCATCAGGTTATAGCGACAACTGAGACGCAGGAGCAAGCCGATGTATTCACATCTCATCCTCCCAACCTGAAAGTTGAAAAACTGGATATTACCAGCAGCGATATAGACAAGGTTTCCGCATGGAATATAGATGTCCTCGTCAACAATGCGGGCATGGGGCAAAGTGGTCCACTGGCTGACATCCCCCTACAGCGTGTCCGTCAAGTGCTGGACGTCAATGTCATTGGAACACTGGCACTCACACAAAAAGTTCTCGAACAAATGATCCCGCGTGGCAGAGGGCGTATTCTAATCATGTCCTCAATTGGAGGGCTTGTAACCGTACCCAGTTTTGGCGCTTACACCATGAGCAAGCATGCACTTGAGGCAATGGGCAAGACATTGCGCGCTGAGTTGGCCGAAACAGGTATCGATGTCGCATTAATCAATCCGGGGCCTTACGACACAGGCTTCAATGACAGGATGGCCGACTCCATGTGGAGCTGGTTTGGCGAGAACTCTCTGCAAAACAACGATACGGAAATGTTCCGGGAGGTTGGTAATAGTATTACTTCAGACCAGCTAGACCCTGAAGAAGTGTTCCATTTAATAGCAGACCTCGTTGAAGCAAAAGAGACCGATGTACAAAACTTGATACCCGCCAATATTCTGGAAGCGTTTGGCTCTTAACGTTCCTCCAGAACGTCAAATCACACTTTATTTCTCCAGTAAACCTATCTGATAGCCCTTTCTATTGCTTAGGAAATCGGCGCCCACTAGCATAGAGGCGGCAAGGTAGCCCCCACTGCGTGTAAACTACCCATAAATGAATCTGGAGATTGCCTTATGGCAGCCGCAAACCATACTGGCAAGTTCAAACCCAGCGTCGCCGCAGCCATCGTCATTGCCAACATGATAGGCACCGGCGTATTCACCAGCCTGGGCTTCCAATTGCTGGAGATCCAGTCGGGCTTTGTCATATTGATGCTGTGGGCGGTGGGCGGACTCTCAGCCCTCTGTGGTGCCCTGTGCTACGCGGAGTTGGGGGCCGCCCTGCCCCGCTCCGGAGGCGAATATAATTTCCTCTCGCAGATTTATCACCCCATGGCGGGGTTTATTTCTGGCTGGGTGTCGGCGACAGTTGGTTTCGCCGCACCCACCGCCCTGGCCGCCCTCACCTTCGGCAGTTATTTCAGTTCGGCTTTTCCGGCACTGTCACCCCTGTGGTTGGCAACCGGCCTGGTGGTGTTTCTCACCGCTATTCACTGCACCAGCCACGCCAGCAGCGGGGGCCTACAGAGTATTCTAACCGCGATGAAGCTGTTGCTCATTGTCGGCTTCTCTGTGCTGGCACTGTCCATGGTCGATTCACCACAACCAGTCTTGTTCACACCTGTTGCGGGGGATGGTGCCCTGTTATTAGGGGGTAGCTTTGCGGTCTCACTTATCTTTGTGAACTACGCCTATTCTGGCTGGAATGCGGCGACCTACATCAGCGGTGAGCTGCAAAACCCCAAAAAGCACCTGCCTATCATTCTGGTGAGCAGCACCGTACTGGTAGCCCTGTGCTACATTCTCCTCAACTACGTTTTCATGTCTACTGCCCCCATCGACGCCCTGGCAGGCAAAGTGGAAGTGGGCTATGTCGCCGCGCAATACGCCTTTGGTGAAACAGGCGCTACGGTTATGGGTGTTTTATTGGCACTGCTGCTAATTTCTACAGTGAGCGCAATGATTGTGGCAGGACCTCGTGTACTGCACGCCATCGGCCAGGATTTTCCTGCGTTTAAGGAGCTGGGGGTCACCAACGCGGATGGCGTTCCCGCCCGTGCCATTTTGCTTCAGTGCGTGGTTACCCTGCTTTTTCTGTGGACTTCATCGTTCGAAAGCATTCTTATTTTCGCCGGCGCCACCATGGCTCTGAATACATTCTTTGCGGTGTTGGGTGTGTTTGTACTGCGCTGGACCCAGCCAGACCTTGAGCGACCCTACAAAACCTGGCTGTACCCGCTTCCCCCCATCCTGTTTCTGGGCATTACCGGTTGGACACTGGTTTACACAGTGGCACAGCGGCCAGTGGAGGCCTTGATGTGCGCAGGTATCATTGTATCAGGGGCCCTTTTTTACACACTCAGTGTCGGCCTTGGGCACAGACGGCAAGCCGAGTCCTAGCTACCCTCCCACTACCATAGCTTTCAGGCGCACGGCGGGATCTCCAATGGTTTCACGATGAACCCGGTAGGCGGCATGCTCTTCAAGGCCCGCTTTTCGGCTCAGCTCGATACTCCACAGAGGCATCATCTCATTGGGAATCATGGAGTATCGAATATCGATAATGCGATTCTCATGCAAGGGGTCGCGGGCAATGTAGCCGTCACTGAACCAGCTAAAGCGTTCAATATCGCGCGCCTGCTGGGAGCTGCTATCGAGCCAGGGGAAATCCCGTGCCACCTGCAGTTTTTGGATGGAACTACCGACAAACACCTCGGGCGATAACGTCGCGCGCACCGCATCCACATAGAAACGGCTCTCGGTTTCGTAGACAATTTTCCACACCAGGAGGTTGGCAAAGCTGGGCTTGGCCTCCAGGCGCAGGGGCTCATGCCCTCTTTCCCGGGCAATTTCATAGCCCATCTCCATCGCCTGGTTGCGCTGTAACAAGCCCAAACTCATATAGGCAAGCCCCCACAGCAATGCAATCCGCGCGAATGCCGGGCGTTTCTTCACCGCTGCCAGAACAACCAATGCCAGCATGGGAAGGGTAAACAGGGGATCGATTATAGAGATCGTATTCCAGGCGATGCGAACATCGCTAAAGGGCCAGAACAACATCGTGCCATAGCTGGTGCAGGCATCCAGTAAAGCGTGGGTAGCATAACCCAGGGTACAAAAAATATAGGTCTGGCGAAAACTCAGGCCACGTCGCTTTCCCAGCAGCGGCTGTAAAAGCAACGCACAGATAAACCCGCCCAGTGGAATAAAAATAAGCGAGTGGGTAAATTGTCGGTGATATTCCAGAAACAACAGTGGGTCGGTACTGGAGCGAATAAGCACATCGAGGTCTGCCGCCATACCCGCCAGAAAACCCAGAATACCCGCTGTGGCGGCCGTTCTTTTTTTCGCCGCTGTCCCCAGGGGAAGCGCTGCGCCTAAAACACCCTGTGTTAGCGGATCCATTTCACTCAGCTTGGCGGTGAAGCGTATTCACGTCCGTATGATCGTAGGATTTTTTGTCATAGATATCCAGCACCGTGGTTTCCTTGTAACGCATCTCGTCACCGTTGACAGTAAGCGTATGGCTGAACGCCGTGGTTTTCGCCTTATTGTACATAAACGGGGCCTGCACTATGCCGAATTCCAGGGAACCTGTCTGCGCGGCGACCTCAAAAACCAGTTCCTGGCCAGGGTTTTCTGGCTGTCCCAGCTTACCGCCTGCCACTACAGCAACCGCCCGGGGAATCGTGAAGGTCTCTACTATGGTGTTATCGGCAGAATCCCACAGCCAGTACCCCACCTGGTCGTGAAACACCTCGTCGTTCGATTTCAGGCTCACCGTCTGGTGATAGCGCACCACGGCAAGCGTCTGCTCCTCTGCATTTTCAACATCACCTGCAGCTTCAAAAACAATGGTTTCATAATAGGGGCTTCGCTCCTCGCCATCGGGTTCCGGTGCCCTGTCCACGCCTTTGTCACCTTTCCAAACCCCCAGTAGGGCGGCGAGCGGGCCGTAGTTAATGCCATCGATAGTGGTGAATTCACTCATGCAATTTTCCTCAGGTTTGAATTCTTACAAGTGGGAATGGTTTAGGCCATTGTATAACTTTATTCAATATCAAACGAATAATACAGGTCCAGGGAATTGTCCAGGCTGCTCACGACCTCCAGCCACAGCCGTGTCTGTAGATAGAGTCTGGCCGTGAGCACATTGATGGGTTCATATAGACCCACGCCGTAGGACAAGTATATTCTATTGCCAATATAACCGCTCACGGTAGCCGTGGTGTCATCGTCTGTTCCCTCTGCGCCAATTTCGACACCGCTGATACCTGGCAGCTTGTCCAGATTCCCCAGTACCCCTGTCTGGTTTACGATGCTGGCACCCATAGAAATTGCCAGGGCCGTGCCATCGGCGCCCGCCCCCGCATCAAGACCCCTGCCGCGAACCAGATAGGACAAAGACTCTGTATTTGACAGCAATGGATCGGAATAGACTTCCAATACAGGGGCCTCCAGTGTGCCGTTAAGCTCAACACCTACGGTTATATTTTCCCTGGCGATTATCCGCTCAGCCCGCATATCCAGTGCGGGGTTCTCTGGCGCACCGGAAAATACCACCGTGCCCCGCTTTACTTTCAAATGCTGCCCGTATGCACGAAGCTCTCCCCCCACCACGTTCAAGTTGCCAAACAATTGCAGAGGACGTCCGCGTTCCTGCAACAAATGCAGGTTGCCGCCAACGGTGACATCCACGACCGAACCAACCACCTTGAACTGCTCTTCAATTGTCACCTGTACATCCATACCCAGGTCGAAGGAGCGTGGCTGGGGGCCGACATAGCCCACCACCACCACATCCTCAGACAGAGCAATAGCTCCTTTCGGAAGCTCCTCGTGCTCCAACACCCCCTCATGCACAATCAGGTCCCCGGACACATCCAGGTAGTCAGTTGTAGCCCTGAGTACAATATTGTGTGAGAGCAATAACCGGGTACTGGGTGGAAACAGCAGCGTTTCCCTCTCGCCCAGCAGCGTCAGTTCAACAAAGGGCTCTGGATTGTAGCCAAGGCTGCCGCTGATATCGAGCTTGCCACCACCAAGTAACAATCCACCCCGAATCTCTGCCTTATCTCCCTGCAGCTTAATTTGCAGCTGTAATGCTTCAACCGGCGTGGGCGTGTCGACCACCGAAAAACCACCGTCCACGAGTTCTATTTGACCGTGCCCCAATAATTGCTGCCCGGTGCCGGACAAGCTTATTTGGCCATCGACGATTCCCTTAAGTCCGATCAAGGTGGGTGCAAACGCCTGCATATCCTCCAGGTCCAGCTGATGAAGTGCAAGCTCCCCCGACAGGCCGCTGTCTTTTTGTGCGGGTAGAGAGACGTGCATGGAGAGTATTTTTTTCTTATCCTTTATTCCCTGGGCGGTGAGACGAAGGCTGTCCCCCTGGGTGTTAAAAAACAGGCTCGCACTGTCCCAACTGACTCTGGAAATCTGGCCACCCAACATTTCCCTACGCAACTCCGGCTGTAACAGCTGCACTTCTCCCGCCACAGGAGAACTGGCATCGCCACGCCAGTCGGCGTTTAATACAAGCTTCAACTTACTGCTCAGTTCATAGCCCTCGGCCAACAGGGAAGCCATGGAGCTCACATCGCCCCCCAGCACCAAACTTCCCTTTGCGTCCTCCAGCGAAAGCTCGCTCTCGCCGACCAGGCTTATCGCAATTCCTCCGGTACTGTCTAACTGCAGGGTTTGCTGCTGGGCATTACCGCTGGCACTCAAGCTCAGCTCAATGAGCGGAACGGCGTTAATGACGGCGTCCTTAATAACAGTCCTGAGCTTAAATGCCCGGCTATCTGTCAGGTCTACCCAGCCACTTAGATCGCCTTGTTTAAAGCCCACGTCCCGCCACTGGAAATCACGCACCTTGCCGCGCAACCGAGACAACTTGAACACTGGTGACAGAGACCCAGATGCGCTCAGGCTGCCGCTGCTGCCTGGCAACCATCGACCCAGTTCAGCCACCGTCAACTGCAAGCCCAGGTTCCGGGACGAACCCTCTTGTGATACCACCTGCAGGCTAGCACCGTTCAAATCGGCATCTAAATCAATAGCGGACAGTGAACCGGTCTCATTCAGATTCAGTTGCCCCGCTATACGGGCCGGCAGATCGTTAATGGCTCCCTGCAAATCGATATCCCCAAGCGCCACGCCCCATGTCTCGCCGCTAAAGTGACCACTGGATTCAAAGCTTCCTGCCAGTTGCCCCTGTAACTCCTCGCTTATGGCAGGAAGGCTGAACCCGTGTGACTGCACTGACAGCTGCCAACGTATTCGCTCTCCAAAATACAACTCTCCGGTGCCCACAAGCTCACTCTGGGTCTGCGGGTCGCGCAACTCGATACGGTCGAACAACAACTGCGCCCGCCCCTCTTGCCCAGTGTCGGGGGAAAGGTGACGGGCGTTAAAAGAGAGTTGCAAGCCCGCATAACCCAAACCAGAAATGGCAACGTCGCCAGACAGAGATTGCTCCGCCATCGTACCGCTTGCCAAAAACCGCCAAGGGGAAAGCAGTGGTACATTGGCCAAACTGTCGGTTTGAATTTCTGTCCCCGAAATAAAATGTGGTAACACGTCTGCCAGGAACGGGCTTCCCTTCCAATTGACGCTAGACTCCAACTCGAAGGGCCAATCTCCGGAAAACCTCACTTGCCCAGTGGCCTGTAACACCCCAAGCTCACTGTTGGCAAGCTCAAGCTGCTCCAGCTGCAATAACTGGTCCACCCATCGGCCCTTGAGAGTGATAGATTCATGCTGGTGGCGGGTACCGTAAATTTCCCAGGCCGCGCGCTCCAGCGTTACGCGGTGCAGCAGTAAATCGATTGGCAGGGTGATGGAACTGTCTTCTGGTTTCTCGCGTGCCCCCTCTGGCCTTGTCAGTGTTAACAAGGCATCCACGGATTGTAGACTATCAACCACTATAGTGGACCCGGCGACAGAACCGCGTACCTCGGTAGCTCCGCTGTGCCAACTGCCACCGTCCCAACTAACGTCTATGGTGCCTGCCGCCAGGTGACTAAAGCAGAAACGGCTGTTCCACAAGCAGGAAAGTTGCAGCTGCGCTTCAATGTCCCGCAGGTCCATGGTCACACTGTCTGTATCAAGGTACACCTTTGACAGCTCGATTTTTCCGGCCAGGCTACCGCCGACATATTCGACCTGCACCGGTAGCAACCCCGCAATAGAACGCAGCAGCATGCGCGTACCGAACTCGGTAAAAGGGGCAGCAGCGAGCACAGCCATAACAAGCAGTAACGAGCCCGCCAGGAGTGGCAGTACCTTAACAAAAAAGCGTCTCAAAACTCCGCCCCGATATTGATATGCAGATGCCAGGAGGGGTCATCCTCACTCACACCGTTAGCCACCTCAATTTTAATCGCCCCTACCTGCGTCACATAGTGCACACCGAAGCCGACACCGACATTGACATCGAATTCACCCTCATCAAAGGCGTCTCCGGCATCGACAAACAGCGCGGCACGCCAGGTGTCGTTGACATAGTATTGATACTCAAGGCTCGCGACGAATAGGCGGTCTCCTCCAATAGTCCTGCTCATTACCTGACCGTCGCTATCTTCTACCGCCACTTCATTACCCAGGGACTGATAGCCATAGCCGCGAATGCTCTGGGAGCCACCGGCGAAAAAACCCAGGGAGGGGGCCAGATCCTTGCGATCTTGGGCCTCTATAAATACGGCGCCCAGTTCGACCCGCCCGACTATTCTGTGCCGCATAACCGGCGTCACAATGTAAGTAAAGTTACCGTATATGCGCAGTAAATCGATATCGGAGCCCAGGTCTTCACTGCCGCCCTCGACACGATAGAGCTGACTGAAACCCCCGGAAGGGTCAACCAGTAAACCACGGCGACGCTTGTGGGCCAGGGTAATCCCCGGCAGCACATAGGCATTGTTATTATGAATGCTATCGAGCTCCCATGACTCGTCGAGGCTGCGTAAAAAATAACTTCTGATCCAGCCCTCTGCACTTTTGATTTCCCGGCGCACCGCCAGCTCTTTCTGCCGACTATTAATATCGCCAAACTCGTTGTCCTCCAGTCTCGCAGACAACTGCAAAACGTCATTGAGAGGATGGCTCAGAGGAATATTGTAGCTGATGCGCCCGCTGGGATTTATCGGTGAATACTCTATTCGCGATTCCTGGCTATGCCCAAAACGATTCAACTTAGGGCTGCGCCAGGTCAGCGAAACTCGCTCCTGCGTATCGGTACTGAAACCCACTCCCAGATCAAAGCTGTGACGCTTGGCGGGATACATTTGTAGCAACACCGGCATATTGTGATCTAAAGCTTCTTGCAGCTGCGGCCTGACCACCACGCCGGAAAAAAAATGCGTCCTTTGCAGCTGCGCCTGAAACTCCTGTAACAGGGCCAGGTCGAAATACTCCCCTGACTGAAATGTGCGCAGGCTATCCACCAGGCTAGGGTCAAATTGCTCCTGATCAAAGCGAAGTTCACCAAAGCGGTAACGCAAGCCACTGTTATAGATCAGCTCCACAGCGGCTGTATTTTTCATTGGGTCGATGTTAATACGACGAGTGGTGTACTCTCCATCGAAGTAACCCAAGCGCTGCCCCGTGCTGAGAATAGATCTTTTAACGTCCTCATAATCACCGTGATTCAACTTCTTACCGGGCAAAAGAGGGATGTTTTCGAGCAGCTTTTTGAACTCGGGGTCTTCAGTGGCACCGCCCAACAGACGCACGTCGACACGGGATAATAAAACAGGATCGTTGGGCGCTATTGCAATGGTGAGCTGCCACTCGTCACCCGTTTTATCGATGGATGTCTCTATATCCGAACGATAGTAGCCCAGGGACTGCAAGCCACTATCCAACCGCTCATCCAGCCGGGCGAGAAAAACACTCCGCGCCTGGGACGTTTGCGGTTCCTCCCCCAGCCACGCTTCGATATTGTCCTGCAAGGTACCGCGCACTCCCTCTACGGTATAACTCAGGGAGCTGGCAAGCACAGAAGTCGAAGCCCCCAGGAGGATACAAATCACTGAGTAGGTAAAGCGCCTCATGGCTGACCTTTTCAGCCAGCCGTATCCACTGGGCAGGCAGAACCCCAATAATTAAAACTGGCAAAGCGTGGACTCTTTGGCAAGTACATCTCCTCCTGTGTCTTGACTTTGAAGCCCCCTGCGGAAAGTATCTCGGGGATATCGCGATTCAGATGACAACCTCCGGCTATCTTTCCCCAGAACCCATCCAGGCGATTTTGCCATTTGCGAACATTTGCGTCGGGCGCTTTGCCGTGCTCACAAAATATCAACTCACCGCCGGGGCGCAGTACGCGCTTCATCCCCTGTAAAGCGCTTACCGGGTCGGGAATGGTACACAGTGCATAGGTGACCAAAATGGTATCCACACTGCCATCATCCAGCGGTATTTCCCCCTCGGGCAGACCTACAAATTCCACATCGAAATTGACCTCCTCTACCCGTTTAGCGGCGAGCTCCCAGGATTCTTGCGAGGGGTCCAATCCAATTACTCGTTCTATTTTATCCGGGTTGTAAAAGGGCAAATTCAAGCCAGTACCAATGCCAATCTCCAGCACGATACCCTTTGCCAGGGGCACCACTTTCTCCCGTTGCTTCATGATTGGGCTGGAACCACAGGCACAATTAATAAAGCGTGGCAAAATATGTCTTTCGTAAAAGCTCATGCGACTTCCTCTGGGTTAAACGGGTAGTATAACGCTCTACAGTACGCAAAAATACGGTAAAGTTGTGCCACGTCACAGCCCTGCCCCACGGTGAAGAAATTTATGTTTGAGTCTCTTGAAGTTGGCAAACAAATTAAGAATAAGGCGTTTAATGAGCAATCTCTCGCTCTGCGCCAGCAATTGTTGGCCGCACAAATAGAGCTGCAGACCCTGGACTTCCCGGTCATTATTGTCGTGGCCGGACTGGACGGGGCGGGAAAGGGCTCGGTGGTACATCGGCTTAACGAATGGATGGACCCCCGGGGGATTGAGTCACACGCATTCTGGGAGCCCTCCGATGAGGAGGAGTCACGCCCTTTCTATTGGCGCTTCTGGCGCAGACTTCCCGACAAGGGAAAAATTGGTATTTTCTTCGGCTCCTGGTATACCCCCTTGATGCAAAAGGAGTTTTGGAACAAATCTGATTCCAGCGAATTCTCGACGCACTGCCACAATATACTTGAATTCGAGAAAATGCTCTCCGACGATGGCGCCCTCATTATCAAGCTCTGGTTTCACATCAGTCGGGAAACCCAGTACATGCAGTTAAGTCAGGACGCCCCCAGGAAGAAGCAGAACCTACGGGTACCCGTGGATGCAGAGCAGGCGCGCAAAAATTATAAGAAAACGCTAAATATTGCTGAGAACTTAATTCTTGATACCGATTCAAACCACAGCCCCTGGCACCTGATAGAGGCAGAGGACAACAACTATCGCGACCTAACAGCCGGCCAGGTCATATTGGCGGCTTTACAATCCCGGGCCAAAACCAGCACCTTGCCCCCTGGCGCATCAGCCGAAAACGTGAATACGAATGACAAACAACCCACGGTACTCGACACCGTCGACCTGTCCCAGACCCTGAGTAGCGGCGACTATAAAAATCAACTGCGCGAGTACCAGACACGCCTGCAGGACCTGGCCTGGCAATTCCACGCACAGGGTCGCTCTGTCATAGCCGTTTTCGAAGGCTGGGACGCCGCGGGCAAAGGTTCCGCGATTCGGCGGGTGACAAATGCCTTCGATCCTCGCCTGTACAAGTTGGTGCAATTTGCCAGCCCCACGGACGAGGAGCGCAGGCACCATTATTTGTGGCGATTCTGGCGTCATCTGGAACGCGATGGTCACAACACATTTTTTGACCGCTCCTGGTATGGCCGTGTACTGGTCGAACGCGTGGAACAATACGCCAAGCCAGACGAATGGGGTCGTGCCTACGCCGAAATAAACCGCTTTGAACAACAGTTGTCCGATCACGGTGCGGTGGTATTAAAGTTCTGGATTCACATTGGGCGCGAAGAACAACTGCAGCGTTTCAAGCAGCGAGAGCTGGAGCCCCACAAAAAACACAAAATCACCGAGGAAGACTGGCGAAATCGCGAAAAATGGGAGGATTACGAGCACGCTGTTGATGAGATGGTCTCTCGCACCAGCACCCACCACGCCCCCTGGACCCTGGTTGCAGGAAACAACAAGCGCTTTGCCCGCATCCAGGTTTTGAAAACATTCTGCCAGCGAATGCAGGATGCCGTGGAAGCATGATAATACGGTCTTTACCAGAGCTGGTGATTCAGGCCTTGTGCAGCATCACTTCACAGCCGGTGCATTCAAGCAGGGTGTCCACGCGCTGACGGTCAGTGTCGCTCAGCGCCTGGTAGCGTTCGTTGGTCCATCGCAGGCACTTGGCCTGGTAGGGGAAAGTTCGCTGGGTCCAGAGCACACCATCGATCTCAGTTTCCCAGGTCTTCTCGCCCGCCTCAACGGCTCTGACGTTGGCCAACTGGGCAGGCGCATAGACCCGACCGACCTCCTCCAGCAGGCCGCGCAGGCTATCGGGCGCATCTTCAAGCCTCACCCAGTCACCGTCCGATGGCTCAACCCCGCTTTGGTCCTCCATCTGATCCACCCAGGCCACGGTTCTTGGAGACAGTGTGAGGGCAATGGCTGCGGCTGTAGGATCAAACCCCACCAATTGAGTTAGTTGTCCATACAGCGCAAAATCGCCAGCACCGGGGCGCTTACCCAGCATATAACGCTGGTTGGCCAAATGGTTTTCCATGGCCACCAGGAAGCGCCGGTAACTGGCGTCTATCACCGACGCAGTAGTGTCATTGGAGCCCACCACGTGAAGCCTTCCCACCTGGCGTTCGGTAAACACGCTCTTCATCTGTGCGTGCAAGTCATCGGGTATGGTCACGTCACCACCCAGGGGTAGTACGGTGCCAGCTTTTTCTGCATCTTCGGGAAAATACCAGCGGAAGTGAAACATGTACTTGGTACACCACTCATCGCCGAAATCCTCCAACAGGTAATCAATAAAGGCGAGGGCTGGGTCGGCTGGTAGTACAGAGCGCCCGTAGTAAAGGTTTTCCAGGCGGCGAATAATAGGTGTCGAGTCACACGCAGCCTTAATATCGCCCTGCTCGTCTTCGAACAGGAAGGTAGGCTGGAATACGGGTTTGGGAGCTTCCACACCCATAGCACTCAGTGCGTTGGCGGGATCGCCCCAACTTATGTTGTAGGGAATATGCCGGTAGCGCAGCAAGGCCAGCATTTTACGCGTATAGGGAGAAGCTGTGCTACCGATCAATCGAAGGCGTTCTGGTCCTGACATTTTTTACTCCTTGTTTAGGTGTAACTACTAACTCTTTTCCATGGTTTGCCTGGACATTTTCAAGGCCAGCTTCCTCGGCAATAGGGGTATTACCCAGTTCAGAGCAAAGTTCAGCGAGGGCTGGTTGATCTTCACTAGATCACCCTTCAGCATCGCTTCATAGCCGCACTGGGCCACCGATACAGCCGAGGCACCGGGCTTCTGGAACAGCGACGCCCCATCCAGATCGGCGGTGGCAACAAAGCCTGTATCTACCGGGCCTGGACAGAGTGCGGTGC
>JAUVBI010000251.1 GCA_030591305.1 Pseudomonadota bacterium | reverse complement strand
TTCGCCACCGTACAGCCAAAGCGACATCGACAGCAGAGCAAAGAGTGGAGCCACCAGAAAAAACCGCAGTGAAACGATAAGTGGCGGAGACTGGTCAAGGGAGAGATCGGTTTGCTTCATTCTTTGATGTCAGAACCCGGTTTCTGCTTGCCACGCAGTTGTTTGCAGCAGTGCCGGGCCGCGGTGCAGGCAGCGGGGTCGGCGGGGGACCATGCAATGAGGTGAAAGTCGTCAGGCGCCAGTTGCAGTGTTTGTTCTGTCAGGCCCATGGCCGCCAGCTCAGGATATAACATCCTGGGGGCCATCCGATGTTGCATGTGAAAAAACTGCCCCGGAGACAAAGCCATCAGCGCCGCCATCCCCTGCATCAGGGGATCTGGTGGCTCCATCAACCGGGCATCCAAGAATACTTCTGCACTCATCGAGGTGGTCTACTTACTCGCTAGCGTTTTTCATCTGATTCAGCAATTGCTCAGATTGATCGACAAGATGTTCATCGGCCATAGGGTAGAGCATGCCTTCCTCTTTCATATTGTGCTGCTGGATCATAATTAGCAAGGTCTCGGTGTTACCCAGGAAATCTTCCTCGTCCCGACGTTGCAGGGCGTCCTCAATTTGGGCGAACAGCCCACGCATCTGGTCGTGTTCTTGACGCATCATCGCGGTTGGGCCCTGTGTCATGCCGGTAGCTTCCTCAAAGGCCGGAAACAGAATTTCTTCCTCCATTCTCAAATGGTTTGCGGTGGTGGTGAGGAAGGCCTGGGTTTTTTGCTCTGCATCGGACCAGTCACCACTGTCAACGGCACTCTCGGCAGCGCTCAGCAGTTCGTCGCAACGGCGGTGGTCGCCGGTTAAATAGTCTTGAATTAAGCTCATCGAAAAAGTCCTTTCCTGATTGTATTGAACGTGAATGGTGTCCTGCGCCTGTTGGGGACAAATAGTTTAGCAGGCCTGTAGGCTATTAATTTACTATAGGGTCAACTTCCAGACAGATTGCTATAATCATTTGCTGCTGCCAGCTTGATTTTATCGGCGTTCAGGCGCGCACTTACATAGCGCCCCAGTGCCGTTACCGCCCGCTCACAGGAGCGGAATATACATACGCCGTTATCCATCAGCTGCTCGCACATGGGGTCATATAGGGCCCCGCCATCTACAACCCCTATTATGGGTGTGTCCTGTGCCGCCACCAATTGTGGCAACAGTTGCACAATGCTGTTTTCGTTATGGATATCGAAGTCGGGTCTGTTGGACTGTGCCAGGGCCCGCACGGCGGGTGACAAGGGGTCCAGGCCGACAATCACTGCGTCCACTTCAGGGTCTTCTGCGAAGGCTGCAGTGCATTGCAGGTGTGCTTCATCATCGGCACCGGGGTTGATGTCGATGGGGTTTCTCACCTCCATCAGTGCATCGAGTCGTTTGGCAATAAGTACTTCTTCCAGCCGCCCCTTGGTTTTGCTGTTGAGCGGTGCCATCACCAGAGAGGGGGTAATGCTGTCTGCCATACCTACGGTTTCGAACCCGGCACCGCTGACTGCTGCCAGGCGATTCCCTTGTATTCGCTTGTTCCGCAGCTGATCGGCAATATAAAACAGGTCGTCAAACTCACAGAGGCTGCCAGCCAATATGGCGCCGGCCTCGCTCAGCACGGTGTCGCACAGCTCATAGTCTCCGGTTACAGATGCGGTATGGCCGCGGGCCGCTTTGCAGCCGTCTGCGGTGCGGCCAGCTTTGTACACAATTACCTGCTTGCCGTTACACACGGCCCTGCGTACCGCCTGTGCAAAATGGAGACCATCGAGTTTATTAAAGCCCTCTATGTAGAGACCGATGGTGTCTATATCAGCGTGGTCGGCGTAGTAGCTCAGCATGTCGCCATGAGTGATGTCACTCTGGTTGCCCAGGGCTGTCATATAGGCGGGGTCCAGCCAGGGGTTTTTGGAAATACGGCTGATCATAAAAGCCCCGCTTTGGCTGATCAGTGCCGAATTGCGCTGCTGTTTCTTTTGCGCCTTGGGCAGTCTTTCGCCTGGGATAAACCAGGAGTCATAGTTACCTGGGTGTGAGACTACACCCAGGCAGTTGCCGCCCAGGAATATAGGGCCGCCTTCGGGGCGGGCATGGGCTGCATTGATACGGGCATTCATTTTTGCGGTAACGTCTACGCTGGCCTGGGTTTCCCCCAATCCACCGGGAATCAGTATCACCGACTCGGCGGCATTGCTGTCAATAAGCTCATCTACCAGTGTAAAAACGGAATTTGCCCCCACTGCGATTACCAGCATATCCAGTTTGTGCGGCAGTGTTGCCAGGCTGGCGGCACAGGCCACGCCGTCTATTTCACTTTCTCCCGGACGAATGATGGTCAATTGGCTCTGCGGGTAGCCGCTGGCAAGCAGGTTTTTCAAAATGATGCGACCAAAATTCATCTTGCTGGCGGACACGCCGATAATACCAATGGACTGGGGGTGTAATAGTTTGTCTATCCGGGTTATCGGTCTGGCTGTGGGTATCGGTATTTTTTCAGATAGATGGCAGCGGAGCTGTCGGGCAACAAGACGGCCCTCCAGCAAACTTAAAGACCCTATCTCAAATGCGTCAATTACACAGGGTGCCGCTTCGTTGAGGGGAGAGAAATAATTTGCCAATTCCATCATGACGGTAATACAAGGATGCAGCTGCTTGTCGAAATTTTTTGCAGCGGTGTTATCAAGTGTCGATAGTTGTGCCCGATAGGCATAAGAGCGGCGCACCGCTGCCACAAAGCTGTCGGCGTTGGTCAGTGCTGTTGCCATCTGCACGCCAGCTTGTTTTTTATCGATTGCCCCATTTGCCCGCATCAGGGCATCCTGGGTCAGGCCCACGCGCAAAACCATACCAAATTCACTGTTGTGGTCGATATTGAGAGATAGCGCAGCGCAGGCCGGGCTACCCCCGGCATCAGCTGTATCGATAGCCAGTATGTCCAGCAGGCGACCGAGCTCATTGTCTGACAGGCATGTGCGCTGCTGCGCCATGACGTCGGTGAATAAAGAGGTAATATCGTCCAGATTTAACACTGGGAGGGAATTGTTGTTCATTGGCTGTCGGGGCTCCAAAATAAAATGCGATATTGTCTTACATTGCAAGGTATAGTTAATATAACATGATACATAGTTCGTACGGTATTAATTATTCGTGTATCGTATATACTGAGCTGCCCAGCACCCATTGAGGATATGTGAAATGAAGGATAGTCTGATCGCAGGATTGCAAAAAAGTAATCGTATCGATATTGATGTCGATCGTACAATTGAATTTATGGGTGAGGAATGCCGTGTCTATGGTACGCCCTACCTGCTTTATGATATTGAAATGCTGTGTCGCGACCTATTGCTTGAGCATTCTGATGAGGGCGAGGACTCGGTGGGTACCAGTGTGCAGCTGGACCATACAGGCCCGACACTACAGGGGATGTGGGTAGAGATCACGGTGAGTATTGCCACGGTAAAAGGGCGGGCCGTTACGTTTGACATCACTGCTCGGGATGCCCTGGAGCAAGTGGCCACCGGAACCCACGCCCGTTTTGTGGTGGATCTAGAAAAAACAGCGGCACGTTTAAAGGCCAAGCGCGATCAGGCCCTGCAAGCAATTAACTAGCATATTAGAGGAGCGAGAGCTGTGACCGAAGTTCGCGACGTACCCACATATTGCTACAACTGCGTGGCCGGGCCCGACCTGATGAAGGTAAGGGTAAAGGATGGCGTAGCGGTAGAGGTCAAGCCAAATTGCGATGCCGATGGTATTCATCCGGCTAATGGCAAGGTTTGTGTCAAGGCATATGGGCTGATACAGAAGGCCTACAGTCCCAATCGAATCCGCACGCCAATGAAGCGCAGCAATCCCAAAAAGGGAAGGGATGAAGACCCCGGGTTTGTTCCCATCTCCTGGGATCAGGCGCTGGAAGAAATCACCGAAAAAATGCGTGCAGTGCGGGAGCAGGGCTTGCAGGACGAGGCGGGACTGCCGCGTCTGGCAGTGAGTTTTGGCCACGGCGGAACGCCCTCGTCATACATGGGGACTTTGCCTGCTTTTCTGTCCTCCTGGGGCGGGCCTATTGATTTCAGCTTTGGCTCGGGGCAGGGGGTTGGTTGCACTCACTCCGAGCACCTCTACGGTGAGTACTGGCATCGCGGGTTTACCGTATGTGCCGATACTGTCAATACCAACTACGTACTGTCTTTTGGCGCTAACCTGGATGCATCCGGTGGTCCCTGCGCCACCTGGCGGCATGCCGAGGCACGGGCGCGGGGTGCCAAGCGGGTACAAATTGA
>JAUVBI010000130.1 GCA_030591305.1 Pseudomonadota bacterium | reverse complement strand
CAGATCAGCTTCTACTCGTTTGAGTAGCTCCATGCCAATTTCCTGGTGAGCCATTTCACGACCGCGAAAACGCAACGTGACTTTGGCCTTATCGCCATTTTCGAGGAAACGTACCAGGTTGCGTAGTTTTACCTGGTAATCACCCTCCTCCGTCCCTGGACGAAATTTCATTTCTTTAACTTGTGTTCTTTTCGCCTTCTTTCTCTGGGCAGCCTTTTGCTTCTTGGCTTCAAACACATGTTTACCGTAGTCCATAACCTTACAGACTGCGGGGTCGGAATCAGCGATGAGCACAAGATCCATTCCGGCGGCTTCTGCCGCTGCCATGGCCTGGGCGAGGGGTACGACACCTACTTGCTCACCTTCGGCGCCAACCAGTCGAACCGGGTCGAACGTTATTTGCTCATTGGTGATGGCCTTCTTGGAGCCACCTTTACCGCTTTCTCTCTTAATGCTGATTCTCCAGTTTGTTCAAATTTAATTCTCCGCGTGTTTCTCTACAACAATACGACCGCGTCGTGCTACATCGTCTGCAAGGAGGGCACTAAATGCCTCGAGATTCATGGATCCCAGGTCCTCACCACGACGTGCTCGAACGGCCACAGTCTGTGATTCCACTTCTTTGTCCCCCACCACTAGCAGGTACGGAACCTTTTGAATTGTGTGCTGGCGGATTTTAAAGCCGATTTTCTCATTTCTCAAGTCCGAATTGACCCGAAACCCATTGTTTTTTAAGCAATCTTCCACTTTTTTGGCATATTCGGCCTGTTTGTCCGTAATATTGAGCACAACAGCCTGTTGCGGCGCCAACCAGGTGGGGAAAATGCCCTCGTAGTTTTCAATCAATATCCCGATAAATCGCTCGAAAGAACCCAGTATTGCCCGGTGCAACATCACCGGTACCTGCCTGGAACCATCCTCGGCCACATACTGGGCATCGAGGCGTCCGGGCATGGAGAAATCCACCTGAATTGTGCCCAATTGCCACACCCGACCGATGCAATCCTTCAGGGAAAACTCGATTTTAGGGCCGTAAAAGGCACCCTCACCCGGCAATTCCTGCCAGGACAATTCCTGTGCATCCAGTGCATCGGCCAGGGCCTTTTCTGCCTTGTCCCAATCCGCATCGGAACCGACTCGCTGCTCCGGGCGTGTGGACAGACGGTAAATGACTTCAGAAAAGCCAAAATCTTCATACACTTCATGCAGAAAATCGATAAAGGCCGAGACTTCCAGCTGAATCTGCTCTTCTGTGCAGAAGATATGGGCATCGTCCTGAGTGAAGGCGCGTACGCGCATAATGCCATGCAGAGAGCCCGAGGGTTCGTTGCGATGGCAGCTGCCAAACTCAGCCAGGCGAAGTGGCAAATCGCGATAGGATTTCAGGCCCTGGTTAAACACTTGCACATGACAGGGGCAGTTCATCGGCTTTACCGCAAATTCCTTGTCATCCGACTTGAGCATAAACATGTCATCGCCAAACTTGTCGGCGTGACCGGACTTTTCCCACAGGGTCATATCCACCAACTGGGGTGTATTGATTTCCTGGTAACCCTGGGAAATTTGAGCTTTGCGCATGTACTGCTCGATAACCTGGTAAATAGTCCAGCCATCGGGGTGCCAGAACACCATACCGGGGGCCTCTTCCTGGGTGTGGAACAGGCCCAGTTTTTTGCCAATTTTGCGGTGATCGCGCTTCTCCGCCTCTTCGATGCGGCGCATATACTGCTTCAGCTGCTTCTTGTTGGCCCAGGCGGTACCGTAAATGCGCTGTAACATTTTGTTGTTGGAGTCGCCACGCCAATAAGCGCCCGCCACCTTGGTGAGCTTGAAGGCTTTAAGCTTGCCAGTGCTGGGCACGTGGGGGCCGCGGCACAAATCCATCCAGGCACCCTGACGGTAGACAGAAATGTCCTCATCTTCGGGCAATTCCTGAATAATCTTTACCTTGTAGCGCTCGCCCATATTGCGAAATATTTCAATGGCCTTCTCGCGGGTGCAGACGATGCGCTCGATCGGCAAGTCGTCTGCGGCAATTTCGCCCATGCGCTTTTCGATTTTTTCCAGATCCTCGGGACCAAAGTTGTTGCCCGTGGCGAAGTCGTAAAAAAAGCCATCTTCAATCACCGGGCCAATAGTCACCTGTACACCGGGGAATAACTGCTGGGTGGCCATGGCCATCAGGTGAGCGGTGGAGTGGCGAATAACTTCCAGCCCGGCCTCATCGCGGTCGGTGATGATAGCCAGGGAGGCATCGGCTTCAATAAGGTGTGAGGTATCCACAGTGTTGCCATCGACAACACCAGCCAGGGCGGCTTTAGCCAAACCGGGACCGATATCAGCGGCAACGTCGTGCACAGAAACTGCAGAGTCAAAGGAGCGTTGGCTGCCGTCAGGCAGAGTAATAACAGGCATGAGCTTTCCTTTCGCCAGTGGTGGCCCCTACTAAAGGCCACGTGAGTCAGCTTTCATCAAAGGTTTTATACAGAGACAGGGTGCTGAAGAGCGGCGCATTCTAGCACATTAGAGCCTGGGAAAACCCTGTAAATATTATGCATCCGATATAGCAATCGTGCGCCCCGCCTATAAATCCTGTAGGGCCTGGTCCAGCATTTTCACCAGGGCATCCCTGTCGTAGCTATAGGGGTGATCCTGGTTGAGTTGCACCATCTCCTGCATAGCCTTCCCTATGGTCCAGGCCGCTTCACCCTGATTGGGAACCACCAGGTATCTCGCTTTGGGTGTGTCACTAAACAGAGCATGCTCTACCGCCCGGGCTACAGCAATTGGATCTGCCATTTCATCCCGATCTGCTATCTGTGACATTATTTCAGTCAATTCTTTTTCATGCATGGACCCGCTGGGTGATCGCCCCAGATCTGCGGCACGTTTTTTGGCGCTTTCTCCAATTTTCGACGTATAGTTTCCCGGTTCAATTGCCGAAACTCGAACACCAGAACTCATCAATTCTCCCGCCAATGCGTCCGTGTAGGCTTCCAGGGCATGCTTGCTCATACTGTAAGGCCCAAACAGGGGGCTGGACAAAATACCGGAAATAGAACTGATATTAACGACTCTCCCCTTGCTCTCACTCAGCAGAGGAAAAAAGGCCTTGGTGATTCGGTAGGGGCCGTAGACATTGACATCGAATTGAAAATCCAGGTCTTTCTCATCCAACTCTACCAAAGAACCCAACACACCAACTCCCGCATTGTTAACAACACCGTGCAGACCCCGTCCTGCCTTGTTAATCTGCTTTACCGCTTTATCGATATCATCTTGCACTGTTACATCCAGGCGTACGGCCTCAACATTTTTCATCGCATTAAGCGCATCCAGGTCTTTTTGCTTACGTGCGCCAGCGTAGACAAAGTAACCTTTGGAAGAAAGCAGTTCTGCGATGCGCAAGCCAATCCCCGAGCTTGCCCCGGTAACAAGTACCGCGAGCGATGCTTTGCCTGGTGCAGCGGTTGCAACTAAACCGCCGCCACCGATAACCAGGCATAATATAATCGACATAAAACCCTTGAACTGAACATGCAGCACTTTCATATTTTCACCTTTTAACTGTTATGACTTTGTTGTTATTGCTTTAGTATAGGCCATGAAATAATAAGTGCCTGCCCTTCCCTGCAACGGAGTAAAGCCATGAATATCAAACTCAATCGACGTCAGCTACTACAGCGGGCGGCAATACTAAGCGTCATTGCCGCCATACCCCGAAGTGTACTCGCTGAACTTATCGGCAAAGCACCGCCCCGCAGCCCCTTTGATGATAATTCTACCGCCGAGGAAGTGACCGAAGGCATAGACCTTCGCGGCCAGACCATCGCTATTACCGGCGCCAACTCAGGGTTGGGGCTTGAAACCATGCGCGTACTGGCCATGCGCGGCGCCCACGTTATCGGCATCGCCCGAACACAAGCCAAGGCGGACAAGGCTTGCGCCAGCGTCGGTGGGGAGACCACACCAGTCTTTCTCGATCTGGCCCAGTGGGATTCTGTAGTGCAGTGTGCCGATACGATTCGCGCTATGAACACACCACTGGATGGCTTGATATGTAACGCCGGCATCATGGCGCTGCCCGAACTTGAACTGTCGAACGGCGTGGAAAAACAATTTGCCGTTAACCATCTGGGGCATTTTATTCTTATCAATCAACTGTTGGACACAGTGCTTGCCGCCCCGGAGGGACGCCTTACCCTACTCAGTTCCCGTGCTCACCGACGCGCTGAAAATGGCATTGAATTCGACAACCTCGATGGTAGCCAGCACTACGAGCCCTGGAATGCTTACGGTGTATCCAAACTCGCCAATGCCCTCTGTGCACGCGAACTGGCGGGACGCATTGCACAAAGTAACGCCATTTCCAATAGTCTGCACCCGGGCGTTATCAAAACCAACCTGGCCAAGAATCTTCCTATGTGGCAGCAATTGGCGGCGAAGTATCTGGGCTGGATGTTTATGAAGGATATCCCTCAGGGGGCAGCTACCACCTGCTACGTGGCAACCAGTCCCGATATCGCGGGTGCCAGCGGCTACTACTATTCCGACTGCAATGTAGCCAACGACCCGGACGACTCAGTGTATTTACGCGATGACGCTATGGCCAAGAAATTGTGGCAGGTTTCGGAACAGCTGACCAAAGACTACCTTCCACACCCCTTAATCTGACCAAAGCACTCACAGGCTGAACGACGGCCTGGCAGTGACGACATAGCGCAGGGGGCCACCGGGCACCAGCGCATCAAAGGGATAGCAGGTCACCAGTACCAACTCATTTCTATCGGTATAGGTAGACAGGAAGGGCTCAACTTCTGTGTCGACGATACGAGCGCCCCTCACCTGGTAGACCTTGCGCTCACCAGTGGATAATTGCAGACTGAGTAAGGTATTGGCCTTAATATTTTTAAGAAATTCAAAATGGGTGTCGCGGTGACCGCCTATAACAGTGACACCCGCCTGCCCCGGTTTAGCCGACGCGGTTTCGTAACCGGGGCCAAAGGCCAGAGAATTACCCGTTGCGCCCGCCAGTACATATAAATCCACCTGGTGCCGGGGCACCTCCAGTCGTGCCACAGGCCAGGTGTCGGCCCAGGGCCAGGGTTTTTCAACCGCACCATCCGCGACAATGGTTTTCTCCCAGGCACTGCCTATCAAGTGCTGCGCCAGGTGGGCCTTGGCTTTAATCCATCCGGCGGATCCCAGTTGCTGTAGTGCCACCATGAGCAGCAGAAAAATAAGTGCATCGCGCTTGATGTTAATCCTGATTGGATTCATCACTGTCCGCCTCCGGCTGGCGCATGACATAAGTGATCATCACCAGGAAGGCAAACAGGCTTCCCAGGAATAGGTTTGCTGGGCCAGTGGTCGCCGTTGCGGGATAGGATACGACCTGCGGCATTTGCCCCTTTGGCTGCGTATTGGGAACTGCGGATTTTTTCAAGGAGGATTTACCAGGGCGAGAAATATGCTCCTCCACAGCCACGAAACTGGTGTAGGGGCTCATCAGGCTGTGCGTCAAGGCTACGTCCAGAACGTCCTTACGAGCAGCCTCCTCACTTCTGCCCTGTACCTTTTGGTCGAGCAGGGCCGCTATTTTTTCTCGCGCCCAGATACTGGCCACACCCGGATTATTCGAACCACGCAGTTGCAGCCGCCGCGACCAGGGTTTCTCTGCCAACTCACCCGATACAACAAGCTCTCCCGCCAGTTGTTTTTTATTAAACTTGAAGGCCACCATCACCGGCTTACCCGCATACAAATCGGGAACTCGCGCTGGATACGCCTCTACTTTGCCGGGCCAGGTGACATCAATATCGCTCGACAGTGGCGTGGAAATCTGTACAAACAAGCGTTGCATTTTCTCGGCAACTTCACCGGTATCGCCGATATGAGTGTGTGTGCCACGCCCGAACTGTGCCGCTTTTCGCATAAACCAGGAATTGGGTGCAGAGCCGATGCCCACGGTGAACAAACGGCTGTTGCCCAGGACTTTTACAATTTCCTCGAATAACTCGGCTTCATTGGCAATGGCACCATCGGTAATAAAAATGACCTGCCGCAGGCTGGAGTTTTCCGGCTCGACCACGGACTCTACCGGTACCATCAGGGCAGCACGCAGGGCTGGCAGCATTTCTGTGCCGCCACTGGCGCTAAGCAGACGCACAAACTCCCCCGCCTTCTGTAGATAGTGGCGCGAAGCAGGCACAGAGTCCCTGAACAGCATCTGGTAGTTTGAGTTGAACTCGATAATATTAAAACGATCCTGCGGACGCAGCTGAGCCAGGGCCATGGTCAAGCTCTCGCGCGCCTGGATGATAGACACACCACCCATGGAGCCAGAGGTATCAATGACGAATATCATTTCCCTGGCCAGTACAGCCTCATTCGAAGCAGTGGCCAGAGCGGGTGGAACGAGCATTAACAGGCCGTAATACTCCTCACCTATATTCTCGGTAAATACGGCCGCCCTGGGTGCGCTACCCGTAACCGGCGTCCAGTTCAGGACGAAATCCCTGTCCATCTCACTAAACCCCGACGCGAGCCCTATCTCATACAGCCCGTTGTTACGTTTGAGCACAATCTCATGATAATCGGACTCGATCTGCGCAAGGGGCATGCCCATATCCAGACGTGCGGTCAGTTTTATACGATTGAGACCGGAGCCCCGATGCCCCATGCCCGGGGACATTACCCATCCGAGATCGGTGTCTACTGTCATTACCTCATCACCGGACTCCGCATCGGGTCCTGGAAATTGGGCTGCGGGTCGATACCGGGGTGTAATCGTCATGGGAAAGCGTAGCGAAAACTCTCCCCTGACATAGTCCAGCGACTGCACATACTCCAGGCGAACGGTAATCTCTTCACCGGGGCCGATATTTGCCACGCGATTGGTAAAGAGATTCGGCCGCTGTTGCTCCACCAGAGCGGCCTTTTTGCCCGCCTGTTTTGCCGCCCTATAGATTTTTTTGGCAACAGATTTCTCTTTAATTTTTCCTACAATGCGTCGATCACCTATGAGCATTTCCATATGACGCACCGCCGCCAACTCTGGCAGGGGAAAGGCATACACCCCCTCCACCCATTGGTCGCTGGTATTGCGAAAGGTTTGCTCCAGGGAGACGGTCGCTATCATGCCGCTGATATCAAAATGCACCCTACCCGCTTGAATAAGGGCGGGGCTGTATTCACCTCCATCGAGCGCCCTAAACAACATTTGCCCCGCCTCAACCCCATCGGGATTTAGAGTCTCCGACCGGGCCGGGCTGACGGTTAATAACAAGGTCGCCATAGAGGCGATAATGATCGCCGGTAATACGCGAAACAAAAGCCAGTATCGACGTCCGACAGCGAGTTGGTTATTGGTTTTTCTGAAAGAACGGAGATGGGTGTTCATTGTTTGCCCCTGATTTGTGAAAGCTGATTTGTACCGGCAGCTATTAAAACGCCTTGATATGACCAGGAGCGGACACAGTGTGGCAAAGTGCTGGGGAAAAATGATGAATTATGGCAAGCGCTTGTACAACGCCCTGGATTTTGAAAGTATGGGGATATGCCGCATTACATTGCCATTGTTGAAGACGAAGCCGCCATTGCCGCCAATTATCGCGACGCACTGCAGCGGCAGGGGTTTCAGGTATCTATCTACAGCGACCGAGAAAAGGCGACGGCGGCTTTTGCCAATCGCCTGCCCGATCTGGCCATCATCGATGTGGGCCTGGGTGATGATGTGGAAGGCGGTTTTGATCTGTGCCGAGAGTTGCGCAGCCGCTGTCCGGAATTGCCCATCATTTTTCTCACCGCGCGGGATTCAGAGCTGGATGTGATATCGGGCTTGCGCCTGGGCGCCGACGACTACCTGACCAAGGATATTTCACAGGCTCAGCTACTGGCCAGAATCGTCGCCCTGTTCAGGCGGGTGAAGGCCCTGCGCGTGCCGGTGCAGCAGGACCACATAATAGAGCAGGATCAATTAGTACTTAATTTAGAGCGCATGACAGCCAACTGGCAGGACATTGCCCTGGACCTCACGGTTACAGAATTCTGGATTGTTCACGCACTGGCGCAACATCCCGGCCACGTTAAAAACCGGCAGCAATTGATGGACAGCGCCAATGTTGTATTGGACGACAACACCATCACCTCTCATATCAAGCGGATACGGCGTAAGTTTCAACTGATAGACGCCGGTTTTGAGACCATAGAAACGGCCTACGGCATCGGCTATCGCTGGTCGGGAAAGTAACGTGAACCTGCGCCGACAACTGCTGGTTGCCAGCTTGCTCCTGCTCACCCTGCCCTGGGCCGGCTGTCAATTTGTCAGGGAGATGGAAGGAGCGTTGAGGCAGGGGCAGGAACAATCACTGCAGGCCACCAGTATGGCTGTAGCGGCAGCGCTCAAGGACAAACCCGAACTACTCTTCCCCAACCTGCAGCGCCTACCCGAAGAGGCGAGCAGGAATAGCGGTGACAGTAGAAGCCTGT
>JAUVBI010000056.1 GCA_030591305.1 Pseudomonadota bacterium | reverse complement strand
TTGACAATTTTTGCCCGTCCGTCATCGGGGTCCTGAACACGTTCAATAAAGCCAAGGTACTCGACCTCATCAACCAACTGCCCCATTGCCTGTTTAGTTATTGCGGCTCGCTCTGCAAGGCCTGTAAGTCGCGTGCCGGAGAGATTCAGGTGGTTTAGGATGGCTTGATGCGACCCCTGTATTTGGGTATAGCCCTCTGCCGCAAAGCCACTAATGGCATGCCTTTGGAAGTGCCTGGCAACCTCCATCAGGGATTGGCCAATATTGTGTTTTCGGAATTGATCCAGGTCTTTCTGGGTGATTTTATTTTTTGCCATTAACGTTATACCACTGCATTTGATGAGTTGTAGTTCGCTTTTCCAACGTATTGAAAAGCTGATAATCAACCTTATTGTATCAAAGGAAAATGTATCAAAGGAAAATGTATTCGCAGGGGGAAATTGCTCTCGATCAATACATGGAGAGTCCTGCATGGCATCGCTTGACTGAATTAACTAGTAAAGCTACCTTATTACAGTTCTGCTTGTAGTCAAGAGGAAGTTGTTATGAAACGCTTTGAAAATAAGGTTGTGTTAGTGACTGGAGCGGCCTCCGGCATGGGTCGATCCAGCTGTCTTCGCCTGGCTTCCGAGGGTGCAATAATCTACGGTATTGATTTGGATGATGGGGGGCTGGCAGCCACCGCTGAGCGAGTCGGATCTGCGGGTGGAACAATGGAAGTGGCCGTCTGTGATGTTACCAGTAAAGATCAATGCGCGTCTGCGGTGAACGGAGCAGTGGGGGCTTACGGGCAGCTGGATGTTCTGGCGAATGTGGCGGGGGTATGTCGCTTCGGTCACGCCCATACTATCACTGAGGACGAGTGGAATTTTGTGTTGGCGGTAAACTTGTCAGGCCCTTTTTTCTTATCACAGGCGGCGATTCCCGCATTAATTGAATCGAAGGGGAATATTGTCAACGTGGCCTCGGCATTTGGGCTGACGGGGCAGGCCTACAGCACGGCCTATTGTGCCAGCAAAGGAGGGCTGATTCAGCTGACAAAATCGATGGCGGTGGAGTATGCAAATGAATCTGTTCGTATCAATGCCATATGTCCGGGTTCCACAAATACAGAAATGATGGCAGGCATAGACTTTGCCGAGGACATGGACTGGAGCCTGATTGAGCGTGCCACTAATGCCGCGGTAGGAGAGCCGGAGGATGTAGCTTCGGCAATTGCCTATATCGCCTCTGATGAAGCCAGAATGGTCAACGGGTCTATCTTTGTTGTCGATAATGGATTGCTGGCGGGATGACTCCGGCTTAAAAAAATAACAGGGTTTAAAATAGATCTCCACCAATGGCATTTTGTGCGGCTACATAGCCGAAGGTGCTTGCGGGGCCCAGTGTTGAGCCGGCGCCCGGATAGGAGCGGCCCATAACCGGTGCCGAACAATTTCCTGTTGCATATAGTCCGGCAATAACTTGACCCGATTCGGTCAGGACTCTGGCGTATTCATCCACCTTGAGCCCGCCCTTGGTCCCCAATTCCCCCGGATAGACTTCAAAGCCGTAGAATGGCCCGGTTTCAATGGGGCCAAGGCAGGGGTTGGGAGTCACCGACTTGTCACCGTAAAACTGGTCAAAGGCATTTTCCCCCCGATGGAATTCCAGGTCGACACCGGTGCGGGCATAGTCATTCATCTGCAGTACAGTATCCTTGAGCCCCTGGGCTTCAATACCGAGCAAACGGGCCAGCTCGTCCAGGGTGTCGGCTTTTTTGATGAACAGCTTTTTGATGTCGGCTGATACTGCCCAGTCGGGTTGTTGCGCCCCGGGAAGCAGTGGGCCAACGGGATACTTTTTGCGAAAATTGGCGTCGAAAATTAAATAAGCGGGCACGCAGGGAGATGCCTCGGAGTGATTGGCATACATAGCTTTCACAATATCATTGTAGGCCGCAGTCTCTTTTACAAAGCGCTTTCCCTGTTTGTTAACCATCACGCCGCCAGGGAGAGACTTTTCAATGACCAGCATACGTGCGCGCTCTTCCCCTGGTACGACGACCGTGGGTCCCCACCAGGCTTCATCCATCATCTCCAGTGCCGCACCGACTTCCAGCCCCATGTTAATAGCGTCTCCGGTGGCGTAGGGGTTACCGCAGCTCCACTCGGGCCGGGTTGGTTTGGGCAGGTATTTATCGCGCATGACTGCGCTGTTATCAAACCCACCTGCGGCGAAGAGCACCCCCTTGAGTCCCTGGATTCGCACATTGATACCATTTTGCCTGACTACGATGCCAACCACTCGACCCTCTTCGACAATCAGCTGCTTGGCTGAGCTATTGAGCCATATGGGTATGTTGCGATTTTTCAGGGCCAGGCGTAAGGATCCCACCAGTGCGTTTCCCATTGCGCAGCGACGATCCCGCTTACTTTTAAAGCGCCAGGGTATGTCCGAGCAGTATTGTAGGAGCCGGGCCAGCATCTTCCTAATCCAGCCGGGTGAATGGGTCAAGGCTGATTGGGCTTCGGGAATACTCATTGAAATACGGTTCATGATCAGTTCCTGCGGAGGGGGTTGCCGCATTTGCAGGAATTCTTCTTCGCTCAGTTGGCGGGCATCGAAGGGTGCGGCTTCCAGGGTGCGCCCCCCCTCTTTGGAGCCGGGAACATCCTGATAGTAATCTGCATAGTCGGGAACCAGGTCCAGTTCAATGCCCACTTTTTCACAGAGATATTCAACAATTTTAGGGGCATTATTCAAATAGCTGATGATTCTCTGTTCGGCAACTTCATCACCGACGGTGCCTTTCACGTAGGTCAGTGCTTCTTCAAAGGAGTCTTCAAAACCATGGTCTTTCATTTTGTGGTTATTGGGCACCCACAGGCCGCCTCCCGACAGTGCAGAGGAACCGCCGTACTGGGGGCTTTTTTCGACGAGCAGTGTGCTGGCGCCAAGATCATGGGCGGTAATGGCAGCAACCATTGCACCGGCCCCGGAACCGACAATTAAAAAGTCTGTACTGTGATCCCAGGTTTGTGTGTTCATAGGCACGCCTTCATTTCCCGCTGATATTTTTCTGTGGAGCAGTATCATTTACAAAGTATCTTGCATCTGAATATTCACAAGGTCAAGATACTTGACTAATATTTATTAGGCGGATAACCTGTACTGATTAGGAATGGGTTGTTTTGCGTTACTGTGAAATGGGTGTGGAGGGCGTTGTCGTGGAGTGATAGCCGCACAACTACCTTGCTCGGTTTCCCGCTTCTTTCGATTCAATCTGCCCATTTCCCGTAAATATTATATTTATGCAGGAGATGTAGCTATGAACAGATATCCATACTCATTCCAGAAAACACTCTTAATTGCCGCGATTGCCATGGTTTCCGCTGGTGTTAATGCACAGGGCACGCGAGGCGAGCGAAGTCTGGAATTAGAGGAGGTCTTGGTAACTGCGCAAAAAAGACAAGAGTCTTTACAGGATGCACCCATTGCGATTACTGCATTCTCCGCTGATAGTATCGAGGCACTGGGAATCATCGAGCCACAAAATGTCGCATTTTATACGCCCAATATGGTCGCAGCAGTGCAGACAGGGTCTGCAACCACCGTGAATTATACGATACGTGGCAAAACCCAGACTGAACCGATTTTGTCAGTGGATCCTTCCGTTGGTATTTACATGAACGGTGTCTATATGGCGCGTAATAATGGTCTCGCTTTTGAAATGGTGGACATTGATCGTGTAGAGGTGCTGCGTGGCCCCCAGGGCTCACTGTATGGAAAAAATACCACCGGTGGTGCAGTAAACATTGTTACTGCCAAACCCCGGGGGCAATTTGCTTTCCGGCAGAAACTCAGCATCGGTAACCGGAATATGCTCCGTAGCCATACGACTATCGATACGCCAAGCTGGAGCGGTTTAAGCGCCAAGCTCTCTTACCTCCACAGGGAGGAGGATGGATTTGTAGATAATACAACCACCAAAGCGGAGTCGTTTACCGGAGATACTGATGATTACGGTGCAAAGGATACGGATGGCATCAGCTTGGCGATACGCTGGGATGTCACCGATAATTTTAGTGCCGATTATATCTACGACCAGACGGATGCCACGAGTATGCCAGCGGTATTCCAGCTAACGGCATCAAATCCGGCCTTTATTACTGGGCCCAACTACAATCCGGCCCTGGTCTTTGGCCAGGGTTCCAATGACCTGGGTGCAGGTGATGCTGTTTTGAATGGCGTTTATGCAAATTTTGGTGGTGCCCCAATCGCCCCCCTGTGCTCATTTGATCCCTCGTGTACCGAATTTGCAAACACATCGAATGTGGCGTTTGGCGGCGCCACGCCCTCCCAGGTATTTATTGGCGGAATGAGCGCCCCTTATTTTGTAGGCCAGGGCCATGTGGAGATTGATAAACCCGTTGATGGACTGGCTTTGCCCTATCAGGGAAACGAGGAGCTAGATATAGAAGGCCATAGCGTTGCGTTGCAATGGGAGGTTTCGGAGGGTCTGCTGATCAAGTCGATAAGCGCTTATCGTAAAATGGAGAATAGCCCGCACTCTGACTTGAGTGGAGGTGGCTGGGTTGATATGAGGGCATTTGGGGGAGGTGTCATTACCCTGTTTGCGAATGCGGGTGCGCTCAAAGAACAGGACCAGTTTTCCCAGGAGTTTCAGTTTATTGGCAGCGCCGACCGCATCGAATATGTTGCCGGACTGTTCTACTTCGAGGAGGAGGCTTCGGAAAATCGTATAGATTTTACCGTATTCAATCTTGGTGTCTTGCCCGCTGCGAAATACTACAAGACAGAAAATGAGGCCTGGGCGATATATGGCCAGGTAGCGTATACACCCGCTATCCAGGATGACCGGTTGAAGGTTACGCTAGGCCTGCGGTATACCGAAGATGATAGGCAGTTGTACCAGGATCAGGGTGGGGTGCAGGCAACATTCTCTGAATCGTTTGACAATCTCAGTGGAGATATCACCCTGGATTACAGCTGGAGTGAAGAGCTGAGTACCTATGCGAAATTTACCATGGGTTACAACGCAGGTGGTTTTATGGCGCGCACGTCGCCGACTAACCAGCGTCCCTATGACGAGGAGACCGTGGAGGCATGGGAATTTGGTCTGAAATCCCAGTTCATGGACGACAGGGTGCGAGTTAATGCAGCGATTTTCTATAATACATATGAGGATCTGCAATTAACCCAGTTTGTACCGGGTACCGGAGGTTCTGAATCGGTAATGAGTAATATTGGTAAGGCCACGATTCAGGGAGCTGAACTGGAGTTTTTGGCATTGCTGGCTGAAGGGCTTACGCTCAGCTTCATCTATGGTTATATCGATGCAGACTACGATGAATACCTGTTTTTTGATCCCCGGGGCAACACTTGTGGTGTGCCGGGTGAGACATGTGATGTCAGTGACAGGGCTCATTTCCCCACAGCATCTGAAAACAATGCCACCCTGGGGCTGGAATATCAGTTTGCGCCATTCTCTTTCGGTAAGCTGAGAGCCCGGGTTGATGTGGCCTATAATGATGGCTACAAGTTTGGCACCATCGATCAGCCCTATGATGAGGTCACCGAAGCGCAGCCACACACCCTGGTCAATGCGAGGATAGCACTTTCCGATGTGGGGCTGGGTGACATGGGCAGGCTGCAGCTCGCTTTATGGGGGCAAAACCTGAGCGATGAAGAATACCGTGTTTATGGTATTCCCTCTTTTAGTGCTCTCGGGTTTGCCGGCGCAAATTATAATACACCACGCAGTTATGGTCTGGATATTATCTACGATTATGATTGATAAGCCATATCTGGACATATCTGCCAATATGTTAGGGTCTTTTAACAGACCCTAGTTAGTGCCCGATACAGGTAGGTTGAGCCGGGAGGGGTATGTCTCACTGTGGTATACCCGCTGCACCGCCTTTTGTGCATCTTCGGCCCGCCCCAGGGCAGGTGATACCGTTGAATTTAAATTGCGGTCGAAGCGCGGGAAGTTGCTGCTTGAAATCTCCAGCCTGAGTTTGTGATTTGGTTTGAACGTGTGAGCAATATCCCAAAGGTCGATAGTAAATTCTGTCACTTTTCCGGGTTCGAGAAACTCTTCCTTCTCCCGGTCATTGCGATAGCGAGCCCGAATAATGCCCTCGGCGATGTTTGCACAATAACCGTCGGGTTCAACATCAACCAGCTTGGCGGTGAAGTCAGTATCGGGCGCATCGCTGCTCGCGTACAAGGTGACAGAAACCGGGCCTGAAAGCGTCAGGGGTTCAGCCAGGCAAGAAGAGGTATAAACGAGTATGTCCAGACGCTCTTCAAGCTGCGCCTGGTTTAACACACCCGTTGGCACGTCAATCATGCTGCGCCCACCGGTGGTGGGAACCGGGTCCATGGGGTCGTAAACAAAACTGTCTGATGGCTGGGCACGCTGAGCTTGTGTACGGAGTTCCCCATCTCCCATTCGGCTGTTGGCCTGGCCGGCACTGTGCAGATAATAGGGCTGGACAGTATGAGCGGGGGGCCAGGTTTTTGCTTCCTTCCAGGCATTTTCTCCCATTTGGTAGTAGCGAACCTGGTTGTCAGGCATAAAGGTTTTTTCTTCACCTTTCAACCAGTGGCCGAACCAATCGAATAACATACCTGCAAGTATGTCGGGCCCGGTTAAGGCTTCTGGGCCGAAATCTCGTTCGCCTGCATAACTGGGCCGGTTATTGTAGTAGGCACTGTGATCTGTAGGGCCGATAATCATCCGATGTTGATCGCGTACTCTCTTGTCGCCACGTTCCATCAGGGCGGCATTGAAATCCATATGCCCTTTCATGCAGGTGTCATACCATGAGCTCAAATGCATTATCGGAACTTCGATCTTATCGGCGTGGGATACGTTATCTACTTTTTTCCAGAAGTCGTCGTAAGCCGGGTGAGATAGCCATTCCCGCCAGTAGGGGGCCGCTCCGTTCTGGTAAGCGGGAAAATCAATGAGGGGCAGGTAGCTGGCCGATTTGATAAGGTCACTGGATGCATCAGCCAGTTTTTGCTCTGCCTCTGCCAAAGCGGCTGGGTCCAGATTGAGGCGGGAAAGCGTGTCGCGCGCCAGGATTGTCCATACCCAGGACAGCTGGAACCCCAGCTCAAAAGCACCTCCGGCGGAGTAGGTCCAGCCGCTGTGAAAATTGGTGGCCGTCATATAGGAGAAAGCAGCCTTGAGGTGGGGAGGGTTTTCAACGGCACCTTGAATTGATGCCAGGCCTAAAGCACAGGCACCGTACAGGCCAATATTACCGTCGGACCAGGATTGAGTTGCAGCCCATTCTACCGTGTCGTACGTGTCCCTGCCTTCATCGCCATAAGGCTGCCATTCACCCTCAGAGCCCGATCTTCCTCGAGCCTCCGTGGTGACCACGGCATAGCCTTTCTGGGCGGCAATAAGCGGGCTGAACAGCAGCTGGTGTACCACGAGAAACATGTCGTTGTCGTAGGGGTGCTGATTCACCAGGGTGGGGTATTCGCCATCATCATCTGGGCGGTAAATATCAGCGGCAAGCTTCACCCCATCGCGCATTGTTATCATGACGTCGCGTTCGACTATTATATTGTGGGTCATCCAAACTCTCCCTCAGCTGAACCTGCTAATTAAAGTCCGTAGCTAATCGTAAAATCGAGCAAAGATAAAGTAAAGTAACTTTATCAATATTTGTCTGCTCATTTTTGCCCTGAACGATGCGACCGACCGGAGATAGTTTGAATACGAATCACATAGCGTGTGTGCTGGCCTTAAATTACCAGGCCAATACTGGCACCATGACTTGAGGCTTCTGCCAAGTGCCGCGGCAGCCATGCGGAGCCCGCCACATACACCTGCTCGATGGTTCCTTGGGCTTTGAGCTGGTCATACAGATCGTGTTGCGGCACCGACCCACAGACCAATACGATACTATCGAAGCCTTCTTTACTATAGGTAGCATCACCCCAGGACGAAACGAGCTCGAAGCTGTCGGCTTTGACTTCATTCAGCATCAGGTTCGGATGCATTTTCACCCCACATTGCTCCATGTGCTTCAACACCATACCGATGGAATAGCGGGCAATGTCTGAGCCCAGGTGCACCGACTTGCTGAATACCTCCACCTGCTTGCCCTGTTTTGTCAGGTATTCAGCCACGCAAGGCGTTTCGTAATAGTCTTCCATCGATATGATGGCAACCCGGTCTCCCGTTGCGGCCTTGCCCTGCATGACATCCCAGCCCTGTACTACATGGGGCAGGTCGATGCCGGGAATATCGTTGGGTACACGTGGCATCGAACCGGTAGCGATGACTACCGCGTCTGGCGACAGTGCCAGAATGGCGTCGATATCGGCATTGGTCTGAAGCCGTACATCGACCCCCAGGCGGGTCATTTCGTTTTCCTCGAAATACGCCTGGTCTTCAAAATCATCGCGCCCTGGCGCTCTGGCAGCGATAAGTAATTGGCCTCCCAGTCGCTTGTCCTGCTCCAGCAGGGTCACCTTGTGGCCTCGCATGGCTGCCACCCGTGCGGCCTCACAGCCGGCAATACCGCCACCGACTACCACGACATTTTTTATTATTTCGGCACTCTGGTAGCTTTCTTTCCACAACAGTTCCTTGCCGATGACCGGATTGATGGAGCAGGTCGGTGTGTAGGGAAAGGTCTTGGGTTCTGAGGCCTCGTCGATACAGCGGGTACAGCCGATACAGCGTCGTATCTCGCTCAAGCGGCCCTCTCGCGCCTTGTTGGCAAATTCGGGGTCGGCGATGCCCGCTCGCACCATACCCACAAGGTCACAGATTCCATCCCTGATTAGTTCCTCCGCCAACACGGGGTCATTAATGCGCCCGGAAAACAGAACTGCAGGCCTAGGATTCATCTCGGCGAGATCAGCCATTGCCGCCTGGCCAAACTCTCGAAACTGGGCATGGGCATAGTAGGAGTTGGGTACATAGGATGGCGCACCCCAGCAGTGTCCGGCGTCGATGTCTACAAAATCGAGTAGTCCGGCTTCGGCGATGGCGTAGAGCATCTCGCGCATCTCCATATTATCGTAGCCATCCTTGCGAAATTCGGTACCTGCAATGCGTATGCCCAGGGCCATTGAGTTGCCAACGCGCTGGCGTATACGTTTCAGTGCCTCCAGTACGAAACGGACACGTTGCCCGGGGCCACCGCCCCACTGGTCAGTGCGCCGGTTTGTTACCGGAGATAAAAAGCTGTAGGCCAAAGTCTCGTGGGCGCAGTGAATTTCTATGGCATCCGCGCCTGCATTTTTTGCAACCTCTGCACCATCGGCGTAGGTGTTGAGGCAGAATTCAATCTCCTGCTCTCCCATTACATGGGGCGTATAGTCCTGAACCCCCAGGACGGGAACCGGTGAGGGTGCCCACACCGAGTTGAGGTGAGTTAATTGCACAACCGCCACAGAGCCGCTGCTGTGTACCTCGTCGCAGAACTTTGCCATATCTTCGCCAAATGCGGGATCCTGATAGGCACCAAAATGTGAAGCGAAGCCCACTGAAAGGCCTATTTCATCCGGCGTTTCCGGTGGAAACGGCGAGTTTAGCAGCCAGGTCTCGCTACCAATCCAGCCGGTACCCCCCCGGGCTTTGGCGCCATGGTGCTCGATAAAGTGTTCGTCCAGACGACCCGGCATCATCGAGGAATTAATGGTGTTGGTGGTCTCGCAGATACGGTTGGGTACCTGCATCGGTCCTACCTGCAGGGGGGTGAAAAGATGCTCGAACTGCACTTTGCTCATGGCGATATTTCCTTATGCTGTATCTGGACAACTCTTTTCGGTGGGGTTTATTCCGTGCCCGTTGGCGAGAGAACTACAAGCGCAAAGGGACGATCGGTTTGCTTCTGAAAATAGCCCCAGGGTGGGAACAGTTCTGTTAGTTTCGGCCATAAGGCTGCGCGCTCTTCATTGGAAGCATCGCGGGCAGTGACTTTCATTTTTTTGTCATCGAGCTGCGCCCAGCACTCAGGATTGGTACGGACATTGAGAACCCAGGCAGGGTGAGTGTCGTAACCGGCCAGTGACCCAACAATAATCATGTCTTTACCGTGTTGTAAAAAAACCAGGGGCGTTGTGCGCTCTTCTCCCGATTTACGCCCGAGAGCACTCAGTAACAAAGTGGGAAGCCCGGAGGGCCCTGCACCAGTGGACCTGCCCTCAGGGTTGGCCAGGTAGTCGGCAACATCCGCTTTCGCATCACCTTTTATACGCTCCAGAGATTCTGTTGCTTTCTTCAAGCCCTCCCAATCTTCATCGGACATAAAATCCGGCTTTACCATATTTTCACGATTTGACATGTTTAGCCCTCAGCTTTAGTTAGTTGGACGTCACCTGATCTTTGCGCAGCTTAAATTATGAGTCTATGTTCTATTCACATGGAGTACAAACGCATGTCCCAAAATGAGATTTTGAAGGCCGGAATTGATGCGATGCAAATTGGTGGCGGGCCGTTTTAGTCATTAGACTTTTCCAATGCCGGGCTGGTTTACATTGTTATCAAATGTTCTCTTATATTTGCTTATATTGATCCAGGCGGCATAAATTTGGATTGACAGGCACAGATTTTAGCCTGGACACAGGTATAATCAGGGTCTGAGGCGAGGTGGGGTATGTCCCTGCCAGATTACGTTTTTACGGGGGTTCCAATGAAGCCGGCACCATTTGATTATTATGCGCCAGAGACCGTTGACGAGGCTGTCTCTCTCCTTCAAAAGCTTGAGGATGATGATGTTGATGCCAAAATCCTGGCCGGGGGGCAGAGTCTTATGCCGATGCTCAGCCTGCGTATGGCCAGGCCGGAAGCTCTTGTTGACTTGGGCAAAATAAAAACACTGGATTATATTCGCGAAGAAAATGGCGTGATTTGTATCGGTGCCATGACGACCAAGAGTGCGGCAGAAGATTCTACACTGCTGCAACGCAATCAACCTTTGTTACACGTGGCTACGAAGCATATAGGCCACCGGCAGATTCGCAACCAGGGTACTGTGGGGGGCTCCTTTGCCCACGCTGATCCCGCCGCTGAATATGGCGCTATTGCTCAGGCTCTGGCTATGGAGATGGTGGTCGTGGGGCCAGATGGTGAGCGTATCATCCCGGCTGACAAATTTTATCTGTCGTTTCTCACTACCGACATTGATTGCTCCGAGGTTCTTACCGAGGTGCGGGTACCGGTTATGCCCCAGGGTACAGGCTGGGCGTTTCAGGAGATCTGCCGCAGGCAGGGCGATCTGGCTCTGGCCGGTGTTGCCGTGACCCTGAAAATGGAAGCGGGTAATTGTATCAATGTGGTGATCGCCGTTTTCGGTGTCAACGCCATAGCGGCCAGGCTGGTGGATGCTGAGCAACTGGTCAATGGTAGCGCACCCGGGGAAGAGCTTTTCGCAAAAGCTGGCGAAGTAGCCGCCGCAGCGCTGGATGAACCCATTACCGACGTACATGCTACCGGGGAATACCGCCGCAGCCTGATAGCGACACTGGTCAGACGCTGCCTTGCTGAAGCCGTCACACGGGCGGCTTAATACCCCGAAACACTATTGAAAAGCGCAAGAGGTTTAAATCGATGACAGCACTACGACAAGTTAAGCTCACCGTAAATGGCGTGAACTACGAACGTGAAGTTGATCCGCGCCTGACTCTGGTTGATTTCCTGCGCCATGAACTGCAATTAACAGGCACCCATGTCGGCTGTGAACACGGCGTTTGCGGTGCCTGCACCATTATCAAAGATGGATATGCTGTGCGTTCGTGCCTGATGCTGGCGGTACAGGCTGATGGCACAAGTCTGCAGACGGTTGAGGGGCTACGCAACGCAGAAAGTGGTGAGTTACACCCCATTCAGAAAGCTTTTATAGAGGAACACGGACTGCAGTGTGGTTTTTGTACCCCCGGGTTCCTGATGAGTACTCTCGAGTTGCTGGGCAACAACCCAAACCCGACCGATCAGGAAATCAAGGATGCCCTGGACGGCAACCTGTGCCGTTGCACTGGCTATCAATCAATCATTCAATCTGTACGTTTAGCAGCCGTCAAAACCCAGGGCGGAAAGCTGGCTGGCGCTCACGTTAGCGCATAAGTTCCGGGTTCTGGAAGAGGCAAACTATGGCAATTGAAATTCCCGCATTACCGGAAGACATGCCCATTACTTCTCCCCGTTTCGTGGGTAAAGAGGTCGATCGCATAGAAGACCCCGGGTTGGTCACAGGCAGCACACAGTTTATCGATAATTTTTCACTGCCTGGCATGGCTCATGCGGCCATTATGCGCAGCCCTCATCCCCATGCCAGAATTGTCAGCCTGGACGTCAGCGCTGCAGCGCAGTTGCCTGGTGTGGTGGCGGTGTTGACCGGTGAGGATATCAAACGTTGGTGTAGTATTGGCACCACCTCACCCGAGGGCTGGGGCAGTACCCCAATGGCGGTGGATAAGGCCCGCTTTGTCGGTGAGCCTATAGCAGCTGTAGCGGCAAGCAACCGATATATAGCCGAGGACGCACTTGAACTGATTGAGGTGGAGTATGAGTTACTGCCCACAGTAGTAACCCCTGATGAGGCACAGGCGCAGGACGCCCCAAAAATATTTGAGCAGCAAAACAGCAATGTTATTCACAACCGGCGCTACACCTGGGGCGATGTAGATAATGTATTTGCCGAGGCTGATCACGTATATACCGAGACGTTTCGCTGGAATCGTGTTGGCGCCAACCCCATGGAGACCTTTGGTTGTGTCTGTCAGTGGGATGTGGTCGATGATAGCCTGACCTGCTATGGCTCCTACCAGACACCGGGCTTTATCGCCCTGGGCAGGTCTGCTTCGCTCAATTTGCCGTCCAATAAAATAAAGGTTGTCTCCCACCCTCATGGTGGAAGCTTTGGTGGCAAAGGCGGGCCCCGCGGCACCGATATTGCAGCACTTTTGTCCCGCAAGGCGGGCGGCAAGCCGGTTAAATACATAGAAGACCGTGTAGAGTACCTGTTGGCCGGGGCCGGTCAATCCTGGGACCGTTATTACGATGCTTCTCTGGCCGTTAAGGCAGATGGTACGCTGGTCGGCTTTAAAATAAGCCTGATAGATAACCAGGGAGCTGGTGCCGAGGGCTATGGAACAATTTCTGCGGCCAAGCCGCTGGCCGCTTTCACCGGCTGCTACACAATTGAAGCAGCACAATATGATATGAAACTGGTGGCCACCAATAAGGCCCCAACCTATGCCTACAGAGGGTATGGACCCCCTCCCCATAACTTCGTTCTGGAATCCATGGTAGATATTGCCGCTCATGACCTGGGTATTGATGCGACTGAAATTCGTCGCCAGAATTATATCCAGCCAGACCAATTTCCCTACACCATCCCCAGTGGCAACGAGTACGACAGTGGTGACTACGAAGCCGTTCTGGATAAAGTCATCGGGATGGCTGACTACCAACAGATGCGTGAGCAGCAGGTGAAGGCCCGGGAAGAGGGGCGTTTGCTGGGCATTGGTGTTGCCAATACGGTAGAACCAGGGGTGTTCGATTGGAATGCCTATGCCACTGTCGGAATTCCCGGTATTGGTGTGCCCGAGGGCGTCAAGGTCGCTTTCGATATTCTCGGCACAATTACGGTAACAGTGGGCTTTTCCCTGGAAGGGCAGGGCCAGTACACCCTGGCAGCCCAATTGGTTGCCGATTACTTTGGTGTTGAGATGAGCTCTGTGCGGGTTGCCTACGCTTCCACAGATGTTGCTCCTCCACATTTTGGACCGGGCGGTAGTCGTTTGGGAGTGGCGATAAGCGGCGCCATTATGGGTGCTTGTAAAAAAATAGAAGAGAAGTTTCGTCTGGTGACTGCCAGGCTGATGCAGTGTGAACCGGAACAGATTGAACTCATGGATGGCTATATGCGGGTGAAGGGAATGCCCGGCGCCGAGATGCATATTGCCCAGGTGGCTGGCACTATGCTGGGGCGCAGTGATTTGTTGCCGCCCGGCATGGAACCCTGCCCGGAAGCGACCTATGTGTGGACTGCTCCGGATCGAACCGAGCCAGACGACCAGGGGCGTTGCAAGAGTTACCTGACCGCAGCTAACGCCTGTCATATTGCGCTGGTTGAAGTGGACAGAGACACCGGTGTCACCGAGATACTGAAATACTTCATCGTCGATGATTGTGGCACACGGCTGAATCCCGCTTCTGTAGAGGGGCAAATTCAGGGTGGTGTAGCCCAGGGGGTGGGCGCGGTGCTGTATGAAGAGTATGTCTACGCCCCGGATGGACAGCCGCTGGTATCGCTGTTTTCAGATTATCTGTTACCGGGTATTCACGAGGTTCCCATGACCGAGAAGGGCATTGTTGTAACGCCGTCTCCCGTTGCACCACTGGGTGCAAAAGGTTGTGGCGAGGGTGCGATTCACACCACGCCGGCCACTATTATGTGTGCAATCAACGATGCGGTTCATCACCTGGGTGTGCAGGTCAGGGAGACACCGGCTTCACCGAATCGTGTGTGGAAGTTGTTACAGGAAGTCAGCTAGTACAACCCGTGCCTCTTTTGTGTGAAAGAGGTTAATGTGTTTATTAAGTAATAGGTTGGGAAATGGCGATTGAGTTAAAGGAAGAATTTGAAGTAGCGGCACCCATCGATGAGGTGTGGGAATTTATGATGGACCCGGAGCGGATGATTGTCTGTCTGCCCGGTGCTTCAGTGACGGAAATTATTGACGACAAGCAGTTTATTGGCACGGTGAAGTTAAAGATCGGGGCTATCACCACCAAATATGCCGGTACAATCACCTATACAACAGCGGACCAGAGCGAGTATCTGTGTGTCATGTTGGCTGAGGCGAAAGAAAAAGGTGGCGGTACTATATCCGGTACTATCACCACCAAACTAGTCCAGGGTGATGGTGTGGTTCAGGCAACGGTTGAGT